>JACQEW010000097.1 GCA_016200365.1 Nitrospinota bacterium | reverse complement strand
TCTTTTGACCACTAAAATCAAGTCTGTTAAGATGATTCATGCAAGCCTCCTTTCGATTATGGTTATCTATCTCAAGGAGTATAACCTGAAAGTAAGACTTGCTTCTTTACTTTTTAATCATAAGGTCTGTGGCTAAAAATCTTTCTTTTTTGTTCTGTTTTCTGTTTTTCTTCAGCCTTTTTTATCAGCGAAAATCCATCCAATCCGTGTCATCTGTGTTCTATCAGGTTTTTGTTCAGGCAATCTCCGAATATGCCTTCACTATATTCCCCTTTTCTCTCCTGCAGAAATAGAGGGTTTGATCTATTTTATTGATAAGGTCTCTTTCGTCCAAGGCATCTACAGGATATGCTGTTAGTGCGATGCTTAAATAGAGTCTCGGTTCTTTCCCTTCAAAAGGTGCAGTCTCAACTTTCTTTCTAATCGTCTCTGCGATTTTCTTTACCTCGGCGATTTCGCAGGCAGGCATAATTATGACAAACTTGGCTCCGCCGTATCTTGCCGGTATATCAATATCCCTTACATTTTCTTTTATGATACTTCCGATAAGCTGCATTGCCTTATCCCCCTTAGGATGCCCGTTGATATGATTATAGTCTTTAAGGTGGTCAACAGCAGCAACACAGAGGGTTAGGTGGGTCTTATCATGGACTGCCCTTTTAATTTCATGCGACAGGGATTCATGGAAATATTTATAGCTGTATAATCTTGTAAGCCCGTCATAACTCCCGACCTGATGCAATTGGTCTTCCAGCCTGCCGTATTCTACTATGACGGTAAGAAGATTGACCAATTCTACAAAGATTCTGATGTCCTCTTCCGAGAAGCCGTCCTTTTCCGAGCTGTCCATATAAGTGAATCCGACCCATTTATTGCCGTGTTTCATGGGAACAGCGAGGGTGGTCTTAAAATCATGCTCAAATCTGTAAAGTTCTTTCTTTTTGGTATCGGAGCTCTCATTAATCAAGATGTATCTTTGCTGGCTTAAAATATCCCTGAACAATTCCTGTTTTTCATCTGCCTGAAAATGTTTTATAAAATCGCCGCTTAATCCCCTCGATGTGATAATCTTATTGCGAAAATTGGGCTCTTTGGTAAATATTGCCATTGATTGACACTTAAAAAGCTCTTTTACAATATCGGTTGTAAAGCTCATTACCTCTTCAGCCTTGTAACCTGCATTGATTTTATCAAGAACCCTTTGAATCAACTGTAGCTTTTTATCCCTGTTTTCCACTCAAACCTCCTTTTCTTTAAAAACCGGCTTTAGATCTACGACTAAATTGCCTAAAATATTAACTTCGATTTTATCTTCTTCCGAATACATCATAGGTTTGCCATATTCTCCGTTTTCCCTCATCTTAAAAACCATAACTGTTTTATCTGCCTGATGAACTATCCAGTATTCCTTTACACCTCTCTTTTCGTAAAGCAAAAACTTCGCTTTCATATCTTTCTGTGCCGTATATTGAGATGTTATCTCTATAATTAAATCAGGACTGCCTCTGCATCCTTTATCGTCTAATTTAGATTTATCGCACACTACAACTATATCGGGCTGAACTACTGTCTCTATATCTTCGTCCCTTTCATTTTTTTTTGGAAGTCTGACATCGAAGGGGGCAGCGTAAACTTCACAAGGCTTGTTTTTTAGGTAATCTGTGAATTGATAAAACAACTCCCCTGAAATTCTTTGGTGTATCCTCGATGGAGAAGGGGACATATCGTATGCAATACCTTCGATTAATTCCCACCTTTCTTCCTCGGGCCAGCTTAAATAATCCCCATAAGTATATCTTTTATCTTCTTTCTTTAATGGATAACCCATAACCTTTTCTCCATTTTTCATATTATTGCACAAATGACATTCAAAAACAAATTTCTTGAAATCCCTAAGGTTCTATTAGATAATCCTAAAAGAAGGGCACCAGAACACCAGTAAAGAATATATTTCTGGTGACCTGGTGACTGGTGCACTGGTGCACTATTTTAAAATGGAAGATATTGAGTTTTTAGATTTCTTGAGAGAAAAGGAAAAGGAGCTTAACAACCTCCTTCAGCAGGCGGGGAGTGAGGCTGAGCAGATAAAGGAGAATGCACGGAGAAGGTGCGAGGAGATGAGAAATTCTTTTATGAAGGAAATGGAGGCGGTTAAAGAAAAATATAAGGAAGAAAATAGGGCTCAAATAGAGGGGGAAGTGGAAGGAATTAAAAAAAAGGCGAAGGAAGATGCGGAAGATATAAGAAAGAAAGGCAGAGAAAAAATTAAAACCTGCGTGGAGCTTGTTATGAAAGAGATTTTGCCTTTTAACAGAGCACCAGAGCACCAGACACCAGAGCACCAGCAAAAAACTGGTGGCTGGTGAGTGGTGCTCTGGTGCTCTGGTGCCCTTTCATTGTTTATGATTCAAAGAATGAGTAAAATCCAGATAGTCGGGAGCCGCAGGATAATGGAAGAGGTGATAGAGCTTCTTCATTCCCTCTCCATACTGCACATAGAAAGCGTCCCTGAAGATATAAAAGAAGACCTTGCATCCCGTGTTGTCCCGCTGCAAAGGGAAGAATTGGCTTTAAAAGAGAGGACGGAAAAGATGCTCCAGAAGGTCAGCGATTTAATCCTTTTGCTTTACCCCGTTAGAGAGAAAGCCCCGGACTGGCTTTCTAACGGGGTTTATCGTCCTCCTGTTTCTATATACCCCTTGCCTGAGTGGAAAATAGAAAAATTTAGTGTAACGGATATTGTATCGGAAAAATTCCTGTCAGATTTTGATGCGCTGGAAGACAGATTAAGAGGTCTTCATAAAAAAAGGTCTGAGATAGCCGAGGGGCTTTCTCTTATCGCCAGGTATGAGAGGATATTAAAGGGGCTTGCCCCCCTTATATCCAAATTGAGCGACCTAAAGGCTATTGAGTTTACAGGTGTCATAGTGGATAAAGATAAGGCAGGTGTTATCCCTCTTTTGGAGTCCGAGATTAAGCGGATTACGGATGGGATGTATCAGATTTTCAGGAAAGAGCTTGAGGGGGAGAGTATAGGGGTCATTATTGCATATCAAAGGGATTACGATTTGAAAGTCAGATCGCTCCTTTCCGAGGAGGGAATCAGCGAGATAAAGCTTCCCGCAGAATATTCCGGGCTTCCGTTATTCGAGGCATTAAAAATAATGATAAGAAAAAAAGGGGAGATGACGCTGGAGATAAAGGAAATAGAGAAGGAGCTTGATAAAATATCGGAGGAGTGGTACTGGAAAATAGAAGGGTTTATGGGAGTATTAAAAGACCTTGTTGATGAGTTCAGGACATTAGGCTACTGCAAGGTTACGAAGTATACTTTTTTTATTACCGGATGGGCTCCTCAAAGGGACCTGCCGCTGTTGAGGGACTCTATTAAAGATAAGTTTGGTGAAAGGGTGCTGCTGAGGGAGCTTGAGATACGGAAAGAAGAGCTGGAGAGGATTCCTGTATCTATCAGGAATCCTGGAATTGTAAAACCCTTTGAGATATTCATGAGCATTCTGCCTCCTCCGCGATACGACTCCATAGACCCTACGCCGTTTTTGGCCATCTTCTTTCCCGTATTCTTCGGTCTTATTCTCGGCGATTCGGCTCATGGCTTAATTCTTCTCGTCTTCACTTTAATATTGAGGAGAAGATTTGCAGAAAACGATGTTATTAAAGATTTGACAAAGGTCTTTTTTTTATGCGCTGTCTATTCAATTATTTTTGGATTTTTATTCGGCGAGTTTTTCGGCAGGTTCGGAGAGAGATTTGGTATGCACCCGATCCTTTTAGACCGTGGCAGGACAATCAAGGGGTTTCTGATTATATCTATTGCAATAGGGGTAGGACATATCATGCTCGGATTCATATTGTCCCTGTTAAATTCTATTAAGTGGAAGAGAAAAAAGGAGGCTGTCGGGAAGCTCTCCTCGATTCTTATGTTATTCGCCATATTGCTGGCGATTGCATCTGTTGCCGGCTATCTCCCACGAGGGTTTCTCTTTTTCGGGATTATCTTATCAATAGCGGTTATTCCGGTTATTTTAATATTCGAGGGTTTAATAGGCATTATCGAGGTGATTAAATCTCTTAGCAACATCGTCTCATACACCCGTATTATGGCGCTTGGGACGGCTGCTGTAATGATGTCTCTTGTCGCCAACAGGGTGGGGAAAATGAGCGGAAATATTATTATCGGAATAATTATCGCAGGTATCATTCACGCCTTGAACATAGTTATAGGGGTTTTTTCCCCTACGATTCAAGCCCTTCGTCTTCATTATGTGGAGTTCTTCAGCAAGTTCTATAAAGAGGGAAACAGGAGATATATTCCATTTAGAAAGACAAGAGGGGAGGTGAGATTATGGAGAAGGGTCTGATTGCTCTCTCTGCTGCTATAGCTATTGCTGTAAGCGGTCTGGCTACCGCATGGGCGCAGTCGAAAATAGGCTCTGCCGGCGCCGGGGCTATTGCCGAGAAACCAGAGGTAAGCGGAACCATTATCATTCTCATGGCGATTCCAGAGACTATGGTTATACTCGGTTTTGTAATTGCAGTTATGATTATACTGGGGACTTGAAAGAAAGGTGAAGAGGTTAATAGGTGAAAAGGTTAATAGGTAAATATCCTCTTAACCTCTTAGCCTTTTAGCCTCTTGTCCTAATTTTTTTATGAGTTACGACGAGCTTATAAATGCGATAGAGAAAGATGCCTTGAGAGAAAGGCAGAAGATACTGGAAGATGCCAGGATTGAGGCTGAGAGCCTTATAGAGAATGCCGAAAGAGAGTTAAAAAGATTAAAGGATGATAAATTAGCAGAATTAAGGCATTCCTTCGAGCAGGAGAAAATCCGCGCTATTAGTAATGCAAAGAGAGAGGCAAAATCGCTTTCTCTTTTGGCTAAGACTGAAATTATATCGGAAATCTTTCAAGAAACAGAAAAGAAGATATTTGAATTGAGAAAGGAGAAAGAATATTCGGATATACTGACAGGGCTTTTCAAGGAGGCTGCGGAGAAGGGAAGGGCGGAATCAGATGCTGATGAATTTGAAGTTTGTGTTTCGGAAGATGACATACATACATTGAAGGACGAGATACTGGAGGGCGTGAGAGTAAAGGCGGATAGGGATATTAAGGAGGGTGTAATTTTAGTATCGGGGGACAACAAGTTCAGATTGGTTAATACCCTGGAGAGCCGTATTGAGCGGGTAAAAGCGGATATACTGCCGCTTCTTAATTGGATTCTTTTTGCAGAGAACAAAAAAACCTGATAGAACGCAGATGACACTGATTTAAACGGATTTTCGCTGATTTAAAATTTAAATTATTTATAATCTGTGTCAATCCGTCTCATCTGTGTTATCCGTGTTCTATGTCAGAATTTTATAATTTCGTTGCAGAAAAAGCTTGACAGGAAAGGGTATTCGGGTGTAAATATACAAAAAACGCTTTAAATCTATAGGAAAGGGGGGATAAGGGAATGAACAAGTCTGATTTAATCGAGAAGATAGCAAAGGATGCAAGCCTGAGCAAGGCAGCAGCAGAGAAGGCGCTTAATTCATTTACTGACGGCGTGAAATCTGCACTTAAAAAAGGACAGACCGTAACACTCGTCGGTTTCGGCACATTCGGTATCAGCAAAAGGGCTGCAAGAACCGGTAGAAATCCTGCCACTGGAGCTACTATAAAAATTTCGGCAAGAAAAGTTCCAAAATTCAAAGCGGGACAGGCATTAAAAGATGCAGTAAGGTAGAGGTAAAGCAGGTAGAGGTAGAGGAAAAGGTAGAGAGAATATTCTTTACCTTTACCTTTACCTATTCTTTTCCTTCCTTGAGATAATCTAAAATCTTCTTCATATCATCGGGAATAGCGGATGTAAATTCCAAATATTTTCCTGTCTTTGGGTGGATAAAGCCGAGAGTTTGGGCATGAAGCATCTGGCGGGGAATTGAGAAATTGGAAATTGGAAATTGGAAATTGGAAATTTTCCCGTATACCCTGTCTCCTGCAACAGGATAACCGATTGTAGAAAGATGGACTCGAATCTGATGGGTTCTGCCTGTTTTAAGCCTTACTTCCAACAGTGTATAATCCCCCAATCTTTCTATCACATTAAATTCAGTGATAGCCGATCTCCCTTTTCTGGTTTTTGTTGACATCTTTTTTCTATCCGATATATGTCTGCCTATAGGTTTTTCAATTCTTCCAGAATTATCCCTGATATTACCTTTAACCAGTGCAATATATTTACGGACAGCCGTCTTCTCCTTAAGCTGTCTTGAAAGATGACGGTGTGTCCAATCATCCTTTGCCGCCATGAGAAGTCCTGATGTATCCTTATCAAGCCTATGGACAATTCCCGGTCTTTCGACACCGCCGATTCCTGATAATCCCCCCCGCCCCCCTTTATCAAAGGGGGGTGAGGGGGGATTGATGCAGTGATAGAGAAGGGCATTTACCAATGTGCCGGAATAATTTCCTGCTGCAGGATGGACTACCATTCCGGCAGGCTTATTGACAACTATGACCGAGTCATCTTCGTATATTATATCTAAGGGAATCTGCTCCGGCTTTACGGTTGAGGGTTCTGTATCTGGAATCTCTATCTTTATCTCATCCCCGTTTTTAAGCTTGTAGCTTGATTTAACGGTTTTTCCCGAAACTGTAACCCTTCCTTCATGGATTAACTGTTGTATATAAGAACGGGATAACGAGGCATCTTGAGAGGATATGAATTTATCTATTCTCTGGTTTACAGAATCTGAAGTGATATGGATTGATTTTGTTGAAGACACTTGTTTAGAATACTGAATTCAAGGTACAGCAGATTTTCGTGCCATCTTAAAAGAGGTATTTATATATCAGGCTGATCTCACTATTCCAATGAGTCATTCCGAACTCTGTGTCGTTATTGCCGGCAAATATTATAGATGTAAGAGCAATGGTTGTATTCTTAGTAATCCTGTATTCACAGGATGGATAGATGAGAAAACTGCTGTCATCCACATTTAAAAAAAAGACTATTGCCCCATCTATCTTTTCAAGTATATCTGGATTGCTTACCCTTGTAAAGATGTAATTTCTCCTCATGTAATTTCTCCTCATCTGTCTAAATGTCATGGTACTATTTGCCTGCAAGAGATTTGACCGCATGAGGTCTATTAAAAATCCTTTTTTATATTCCCCATAACTGTATTTTATAAACCCCGTGAGTTTATTCCATTCTTCATTATTGTATCCATCACCGTTATAGATGTATTCCAATATAATGTTTGTCCCATCTTTAAATGTATAATGTCCTCCGGCTACTATATGTGGATAGATTGTTTGACTGTCATCGGGATGATATATTTCGTATAGGTTTGGGCTTCCCTCATGGATGAGCCTGACTATCTTTCTATTGCTCCCCCATCGAAGGGCTGGCTCTGTGTGCAGGACGAGACTCTCTCCAATGGTAGTGGATATGTTAATGCCCGCCCCTGGTATACTACTGTTAAAGTAGTGAAAAGAGATGTCTGTATTAATCGGCTCCATCAGAAAAGCTGCCTTTAAAACAACCCTGTCCTTTTCATCCTGCAGCTCCTTTATAGGGGGGGCAAATATTGCGGTGAAGGTAATATCTTTAAAATAAGTATCCATACCAATTATATAATTACCCTCCCTTTCCACCCTTCTTTCCTCCTCCCTCTTTGTCATATCAACCTCTTTCCCTTCGCCTAAGAAGTCTGTAGGGTTTGAGCCAAGTCCAACACCATCTCGCACATTTTTCTTGCCCATATAAAAAAATAGGTTTTCCTTAAACCTGATATCCAGATATGCATCATCAATAATATTTTCTATATCAGTTGTCTTCTTGTCCGATGAGACTGTTGGTCTAAATTTTGAGATGAATTTAAGATTCTGGTAATAGAAGTTGAAGTTTATATCGCCATAAAATCTGTTTTTCCAAATAGAAAAATCCAGTATCTCTCTGTTGGGGTTCAGGAGATAATCGCCTTTTAAAAAATAATATGCGGGCTGTTCAATAATCTTGCCGCTGAATTCATAGGTAAGTTCTTGGGCATGGGCTAAAGATTGCAAAATTATCAATGAAAAATTAACAATTAACAATGAAGGAGTAAATTTTAAAATGTTAATCGATAATTTTGCATTTTGCATTGAAATTAAGTATTTTAGTCTGTGAAAGTCTTGTGGCTAATATTTTTATCTCACCCTCTCCATAAAGCCCTTCTGAAAGTGGGCATCGGGAGTGTCTTCAATTTTTATGTTGCTGTATTCCATGATTGAAATTTCTGATTCCTTTATTGCATCGTGTATCTCAAGTATCGTTGGTCTCTCTTTACCGAGTATCTCTTTATATCCTTTATAATAGGCGGTTTTAAGAAGCTTCCCGGAGATGGCATAAAACTCAGATTTGACAGGTTTATATGTGTCTTTCTCTATCCAGAGGGTGATGCCTTTATATGCTGCACCCTTTGTCTTTGCCAAAAGGGTCAGCTTATCATCCTCTACAGATTCAACGCTGTAATCGAGGCTAAATACAACCCTTGCAACATCTGCATTTGATACCCTGCCCATCATCTGCTGCTGTGGAGATATTCTTATGGGGTTTCTTGTCCATGGTATGTATATCCACATATTGTCTTCCACCATAAGCAATACCCTCCCCTTATTGGATGGCGGCGATTTGAAGACGACAAGGCTCTTTTTCGCATCCTTTATCCTGACGGAAAATTCTGTGTCAGATTCTTCGTCAGCTTTATTTACAGTTACCTTAAGATTAAAGATGAATGTATTTGCAGGTGCTCTTATGTTATCCACCTTTTCAAGTATCTCCTGTGGTGTAAGGGCAAGGGCAGAGGTAAGAGATAAGAAGATAGAGGCAAGAAGCAAGAGGCAAGAAACCAGAGGACAGAGAACAGAAGACAGAAGACAGACATCTGGCATCTTGCTTCTGTCTTCTGACTTCTGTCTTCTGACTTCTGTTTTACACATGTCCCAGCGCCTCCACAACCTTCAGGCGTGATGCCTTGTATGCAGGATAGATTGATGATAGAGCGGATACAATTACTGTTGAGATGAAGGCATAGAGTATTGCTTCCGGCACAATCAATATAATCGCGATATATCCCCTGTTCATGTTAGGAGGCGGAGGTATGTATATCCCACCGCTTAAGTTGATGATGTATGCTATTAAAATACCGGCAGCAATACCGAATAAGCCGCCGATTATCCCGACCAATATCCCCTCCGATATAAACAGCCTCATAATACCCGCCCTCGTCGTCCCGATTGCCCTTAATGTCCCGATTTCCCTCACCCTCTCAAATACTGACATATTCATAGTATTTGCTATACTGAAAAGGACAATGGCTCCTATAATGATTTTTATCACACCGAATATCCCGTTATAGAGTTGAACAACCTTGTTGTAAAATATCGCAAGGTCGCTCCACAGCCTATACTCAAGGTCTAATCCATTCTTTTTGATAATACCCTCCAATACCGGGACCACCCTGCCGATATTATCCGTATCGTTTAAAAGAACTATAATCTTTTCTGCAGAATCCGTGTCTAAAACCCTCTGAACCAGCTTAATCGGCAGTTTTACGAATACGCTGTCATAATCCTGCGAGCCTGTCTGTGCCACACCGGCTACTTTAAAATCTAAGGCATTTATAGCGCCCTCCGTTGTGGTGGTAAGGATGGTCAGATAATCCCCTACCTTTGCACCCAGTGCCTTCATAAGCTCAATACCAACCACACCGCCATCTGTCATATCAGGTTCAAGCTGGCTGCCGTCTACAATAGTTTCAAAGTTACTCATATCTTCTTCCCTTTCTACTGCAATGCCTATGCCTTTACAGGTAAGTGTCTTTTCTCCTGTGCTGATAAGACCCGAAAATGTGAGCCTGCTGCTGACCATCTTTATATCAGGTATTACTGATAATGCCTTTTCAACAGCCTCCGGATTATTTATCAGGTATTTGTTTGGGTTGGCAACACCCTTTTCCGAATAACCCTTCTTATATATCTGGACATGACCGAGCTGTGTCTTGATAGTTGATTCACGAAGCCCCCAATATGTGAATTTAACAAAACCGCCAAAGACTATAATCCCTGTCATACCCGAGATAATTGCCATGAATGTAATAGCAGTCCTTCTCTTATTTCTGAATATATTACGGAGTGATAGTAATATGGTCTTCAACTATTTATCCTCCCATCTGTGATGTTGTATACCTTTTTTGCATATCTCACAACCTTAGGGTCATGGGTTGAAAAGATAAATGTGGTTTTATGCTCCTCATTCATCATCTTCATAAGCTCAAGTATCTCTATACCTGTCTTTGAATCGAGATTGGCAGTAGGCTCATCTGCAAGGACTATTTTAGAGTTTGTAACGAGCGCCCTCGCAATGGCAACCCTCTGCCTCTGCCCGCCGGAAAGTTCATCAGGCTTATGTTTAATAAATTTAGAAAGCCCAACCTCGTCAAGCATATTTAACACCCTTTCGCTTCTCTTCTTTCTATCCATGCCCATTATCACCAATGGATACTCTACATTTTCGTATGCAGTAAGGACAGGGATAAGGTTGAACATCTGAAATATAAAGCCGATGGTGTTATTCCTTAGTCTT
>JACQEW010000103.1 GCA_016200365.1 Nitrospinota bacterium | reverse complement strand
TTTTGCATTTTGCATTTTTGTCAGGCGGTATAGCAGCAGCCGGGGATACACCCACAAAGCCAAAGATTCCAAATACCCCTGAGGCTGTTGCAGCAGGAAAAAAAATATATTTTAAGAGGTGCAGTTTCTGCCACGGGTTTGAAGGAAAAGGGGATGGACCTGTATCTCACCAGCTTCTCCCAAGACCCCGTGATTTTACAACAGGGTTGTTTAAGCTGAGGACAACCATCAGCGGAGAGCTGCCGGTTGACGAAGACTTATTCAGGGCAATCAGCAGGGGACTGACAGGTTCTGCAATGCAGCCATTCGACAGCGATAAAATAAAAAGCGGTTTGACAGAGGAGGAGCGCTGGCAGGTAATTTATTATATAAAGACATTTTCAGAGGATTTTAAAGACCCTGATAGAGACCCTACTAAACAATTGGTCAAGGTCTCAAAGCAGGTTCCGACATCTCCTGAGAGTATTGCAAAGGGTAAGGAGCTTTTTCAGAAGATGAAGTGCTGGGAGTGTCACGGAGAAAATAGCAGGGGAAATGGGCCAAATGCACCGAGATTAAAGACAAAGGATGGAAAGAATGACCCGATTTTGCCTGCCGACCTTTCTAAGTTCTGGAGATATAAGGGAGGCAGTACAGTCAATGATGTATATATGAGATTCAATACCGGCTTAAATGGAACACCGATGCCCTCATTTACAGATTCCCTGAGTGATGAGGAGCGGTGGCATCTGGCGAACTATATAGTATCCCTTCAAAAGAAAGAGATTAAGAGCGGTGTTCTCACGGCTAAGATTATAAAAGGCGATATACCGCTCGATACCGAAAATCCTATATGGGCAGGTGCAGAGCCGGTAGATATGAGGCTTTCAGGGCAGGTGGTTGTGGCGCCGCGGTGGGAGAATGCCTCTGTTGATTTGGTAACTGTAAAGGCTGTTTATAATGATAAGGAGATTGGATTTCTCTTTGAGTGGAGTGATAGGTTTAAGGATACAGCTCATAAAAAGGAGATGGAGGTAAATTTTGAAGCATATCAGTCAGCCCTTTCTGCAAAACCAGCAGGGTATCATTCCTATGTGAAATGGCAGGAAATACCGAGGGATACAGGTAATTTTAGGGATTCGATTGCAATTCAATTCCCTGCAAGACTTTTAGAGGGGACAGAAAAACCTCATTTTGTTAGAGGGGATTCCAGTAAGGGAGTTAATCTCTGGGTATGGAAATCAGACCTTCAGGAAGAAGGCAAACCTCCAGTGGAAGATTCAAATGTAAGTGGATTTCAGAAGCCCTTTACACCACAGCATCAGGAGGGACAGCAGGTTAAAGGCGCAGGCGTATGGAAGGATGGTGTGTGGAAGGTTGTTATGGTAAGACCACTATCCACCCCTGATAAAAACGACATACAGTTTGAAAAGGGGAAATTTATCCCCTTTGCCTTAAATGCATGGGATGGCTCAAATGGTGAACATGGGTTGGCAATGTCTCTTTCTACATGGAACTATATCCTCCTTGAGACCCCAACCCCAACCCATGTTTACCTCTATGCCTTTCTCAGTATGGCAATAGTTGGTGGTATAGAGGTATTGCTGGTCAGAAAGAATAATAGGGGAGGTGAATTATGATCAGAGAAGAGGCAGCAAAGATATATATTGATGGCGTATTGTCGAAAAATGTAGATATAGGGAAATTTTTTGAGGCTGCAAGGTCTCTTTCTAAGGAGGATAAAGATAGGATACAGCTATCAGTAGAAAGATATGCAACAAACCCGAAAAGCACGGGAGAAAGGAAAGGAGGTGATAAGGAGAAATGTTTAGTCTTATGAGAGAAAGGAGGGAAAGGATGAAAAAGTTTAGCAGTTTGATTTTTGTGTCCTGCCTTGTAATCACAGCATTTGCATCAGGGGCATATGCCTATGATGAAGTTGATGTAGCAGATGGCGGGACAATTATGGGGCATGTGATATGGAAGGGTGGTCCTGTGCCAAAGCTTGACCCTGTTAAGGTGCAGAAGAATCAGGATGTCTGCGGAAATGAGAAGCCATCTGAGGCGATAATCGTTGGTAAAGATGGTGGTGTGAAGTTCGCTGTTGGGTATATAGAGAAGATTGAAAAGGGTAAGAAGATTGTGCGGGGGCAGAACACACTCCTGACCCAGAAGACTTGCCAGTTTGGTCCCCATGTTTTTACCATAGTTAAAGGGACAGACCTGGATGTCCTGAATTCCGACCCTGTCCTTCACAATATCAACACGGCTATTGGAGGGATACAGCTCTTTAACAAAGGTCAGCCCAACAAGGATACCTCTATTACACAGAGGGTTCGTAAGCTCGGTCAGGTAGATGTAACCTGTGATTCTCATACTCACATGCGGAGTTACTTCTCTATCTTTGACCACCCATATCATGCGACGACCGATGATAATGGAGTGTTTACCATTGATAATGTCCCGCCGGGAAAATACACTGTGAAGGCATGGCATGAGAGTTGGAAGGTTACAGGCAAGGACGATGACGGCAGGCTTATTTATGATAAGCCAGTAGAGCTGAGTCAGGAGGTTACAGTCCCTGCAAAGGGTACTGCCCATGTAAATTTTGAGTTGAAGTAATGTAGGGCAGGGCTTTAGCCCTGCAAAAGCAACCCTAAAGGGTTGCCCTACATTAAAATATTAATGGAGGTATCAAATGAAAAAGTTTTTGTTTTTTCTGATTGCAGCTTTTGCTGTTGCAGGGCTTATCGCAAGTCCGGCGATGGCATTTAAGCCTGGTCTCCCTGTAAAGGAAATCAGGTTTCTTATAGATGTAAGTGATACGAGTAAAGGGATTGGCAAGTATGTAGAAGGCGGTGCAAAAACCGAGAGTGGAAAATGGGCAATCGAGCAGGCTAAGAAAATCAGCAAGGGTGTAGATCCAATGCCTGTCTGGAATGGTAAGACAATTGAGTATCATCTTGATGCGATTGAGAACACTCAGGATATAGCAGGTGTAGAGTTCCCTACATGGACATTCGTCCCTAAAGGTATGACAAAGGGCGGACAATATCCATCGGGTGGTGTCCCTGGACCATCAATTATTGCCAATGAAGGAGATTTGGTCAGAATTAATCTGAGAAATCTGAGCAAGAATAATCATACCATTCATATCCATGGACCAACACTTATTAAATATGACCATGATGGAACAATGAATGTTGCACAGGTTCCGATAAAGATTGACCAGGAGTTTACCTATGAGTTTGTTGCTGGACCATCAGGCACCCACATCTATCACTGCCATGTGAATGCCAATGAGCACATGGATATGGGGCTTTACGGCGCCATTATTATCCATAGCAAGAACGATGAGAAGGTAGACCAGGACCTTCTTGCTATACTCGATGAATGGGATTCCTTGTTCTCTAAGGAAGAAGGTTTTAAACCAACTACGGCGGCAGATAAACAGAGTGCATCAGTAGGGCATCCGAGAAGACTGGCAGGCTACAACCTCTTTACCATTAATGGTAATGCATGGACAGATGAATATCCCAATGTCGTTGCAGTAACACCGGGACAGAAGATCAGAACCAGATTTATCAATTTCGGTAACTGGACCCATAATATCCATCTCCATGGTCATACCCTTCACTGGATAGCATGGGACGGCAGAAATGTATATCCTTATAATAATAAGATTTCAGATAAGGATATGAGGTCGGATTCTGTTGCCATCTCTCCTGGTGAGAGGAAGGACTATATATTTGAGGCAAATCAGGATGGGAGATGGGTATGGCACTGCCACCTTGTCCCGCATGCCACAAATGACGGTGTGTATCATGGCGGGCTTTTGCAGGCAGTTGTTTATTTACATCCAAAAAAGGATGGTAAGGGACCCTATGGTGGAGTCCTCGATGGAAGCGGTATAGACCTCGATGCCTATCCGCTGGGTATGCCGACCAAGATACCGGGAACAGCATCAAATGATGACGGCATAATTACAGCTTCTGCAGTAAAGTAGTATGAACCCTGAGTAGTGTCTGTTCATGGAACAGACACTACAGTAGGGTGCGTTCCCTGAATGTATTTAATTTTATGAAATTTAAAGTTTTTTTCACCCTCTCCTTTTATTTTTTACTGATGTTCCTTCTCTCTCTTTCTATGTCAACTGCAATGGACCTTCCTGGTGATGAGGAGAAGACAACTCGCATGCCAGTAAGGGGACAGCCAAAGGGTGAGCCAAAGATAAAGAAGGGAGAAAAGGCACCCATGGCGATTCCGGAGATGGAAGAGGCACATAAGAATGGAAAGGTAATCGCCCTCATGCTGGGTATGCCGTCCCACTGTCCATGGTGCGACAGGATGGATAGGTATATTCGTCATGTGATGGAAACGACAAAAAATTTCGATAATCAGGCTGTATTTATCATGAGGCAGTCAGAATGGGCTAAATTGATTCCACCTGATGAAGAGGGAGTTAAATTGAAAGAGGTGCTTGGGGTAGAAGGTCAACCGTGGTTATTTCTGCTCGATAAAGAAGGTCTGGTTCGCTATATTTATAAGCAGTTTGTCAGCGGTGATAAGTTTGAAAGGTCAATGTATGAAATTCTTGGAGAAAAGAGAGATGTTCAGGTATTTGATGAACCCAAAAAACAGTAAGCAGTAAGCAGTAGGCAGTATGCAGTAGGCAGTAGGCAAGGAACAAAAAAGAAGCTACATCTCTATTGCCTATTGCATTATAATACTACGACCTGGATCATAAGAAGCCCTACCAAGAGGAGGTGATGTTAAATGATGAGAAAAATGTTTGTAGTGGCGGCAGCGCTGCTCATTGCATTTGCAAGCAATGCAATGGCGGCAAGCAGGATAGCTATCGGAGAGGTGACTGCGGTTGATAAAGATAAAAACACCGTAACCGTGAAAACCGATAAAGAAGGCGATAAGACCTGCGTTGTTGATCCGAACACTTACATTAAGTCAAGCGACGATAAGCCAGCAAGCCTGGCTGATGTAAAGGTTGGCAGCAAGGTAAGCACGAAATATGAGATCGCAGGAGGCAAGTGTGATTTTTTCAGTATCAAGATAATAAAGTGAAAAGGAAAGATAGATAGTGTGTTCAATGACTTTTAACTCACTTGATTCTGCTTGTAGAAAAAGAAATATATGATTCAGGTCGTAAGTGTTGTGTGCGTGGATTGAAACTCTTAAATCATTGCAATAAGGAGAATCCTGTGGCATATTATAAATTACATCTAATTATACGAATGGCACGAATAAAAGATAAAAAAGACAGAAGACAGAAGTCAGAAGCCAGAAGACAGATTTTCTGTCCTCTGTCCTCTGTTCTCTGTCTTCTGTTCTCTGTTCTCTGTCTTCTGTCCTCTGTCTTCTGTCTTCCTGTCCTTCATGCAGAGGAGATATTAAAGACCTCAAAGGTTAAGGTTGGAGAAAAGGCGCCTCTTACAGATTCCCTCAAAAAACCCCATGATGAGGGGAAGGCGATTGTCCTCCTCCTCCTGTCTAATCCAATGCAATGTGAGAAATGTGAGGAGATGGCTAAGCTTATGAAGGAAGAGACAGAGAAATACAAGGACAGTGTGGCTTATGTTGTAAAGGGGGGGCAGGATATACTGGGTGCAGTGGATGAAGATACCTCGCAACTGAAAAAACTCTACGGTTTCGTAACAATCGGTCAGCCCTGGACATTTTTTATTGATAAGCAAGGGTTTTTACAAAAAATATTTTTCGGGCAGATAAGCAGTGAAGAGCTTAATAACGCAATTCAATCGATAATAGAGAAAAAAGTAGGGCAGGGGTTTAGCCCTGCAAATATAAAGGAGTTTACCTTTGTAGTAACAGAAGGGAATATTGAGCTTAATGGCACAAAATTTATGGTGTGGAAATACAATGACTCATTTCCCGGTCCTGAAATCAGGGTAAAAGAAGGGGATACAGTCAGAGTCAAGCTTCAAAACAAAAGCAGTGCAAAACACGGCATGTTTTTTCATGGACTCCATGTCTCTCCAAAGGTAGCAATGCAAGAAGAGGTAGCAGTTGCCCCCGACTACGAATATATATATGAATTTGTGGCAAAGCCGAGCGGCACCCATTTTTATCACTGCAGCTACAATATGGCAGAGCATCTCGATAGGGGAATGTACGGAGCATTTATTGTAGAAGGGAAGGATGATGAAAAATTTGATAAAGAATTTATCTATATCATAGATGACTGGAACAGTAAGGCTGCAAAAGGGGAGAGTCATCATGAAATGGGGCATCCGAGGAGTCTTATGGATTATGATATTACAACAATAAATGGCAAGACGATTACAAATAATCCAGCCGTCATAGAAGCAAAGGCAGGTGAAAAGATAAAAATCAGGCTGATAAATGCAGGCAGCCTCCCTCATGCCTTGCGATTACCCGAAGGTTTTGTCATTACCCACGAGGATAGTTATCCACTCCCTGAACATAGAAAGGAGACATTTTTAACCACCTATGGAGGACAGAGACATGACATTGTAATAACTCCTGAAAGGAAAGGAAAACTGATATTTTATCACAGTATCAATTTTGCACCCTCCCTTGCCCAGAAATTGGCTGAACCTTCCCACTTGCATAAACATGATGAAAACCACCCCGCACCCCCTGATAAACTTGTCCCTGCGGATAGTAAGCAGGGAAACATTCAGGGGCAGGCTTCATCCTCTCCCCTGAGTGGAGAGGGTCAGGCTCGCCCTGAGCAAAGTCGAAGGGGTGAGGGGGATTTTAAAGGCAATAAAGAGGAGATTGCTATTATTATGGAGGTAAAATGAATAACAGAAATCAGAAGACAGAAGACAGAAGACAGAAGTCAGAAGACAGAAGTCAGAAGACAGAAGCTTGTGGTGAGCGAAGCGAATCCATCAGAAGTCAGATTTTCTGTTCTCTGTCTTCTGTTCTCTGTCCTCTGTTCTCTGTTCTCTGTCTTCTTATTTTCCCATCGGTTTCTCAATCGGTAATGAAAGGTTTGCCTGAGGGAAAGCCGAGGGTAGAGATTGGAGATGCTGCACCGATAGAGCATCCCAGCCTTCATAAAGCCCGCGAGACAGGAAAGGCTATTATCCTTATGTTTGGCAATCCTGACCACTGTATTTATTGTGAGAAGGTATGGGGTAATATCAGGGAGCTTATGCCTAAGTATAAAAAGGATGTCGTTGCCGTCCTTATCAGTCACAGAGCGTCAAAATTTCAGGAGGCGGCAGATGAGGATAGAATCCTCGGAGAGAGATACGGAGTTATAGGCGAGCCGTGGTTATTTATGATTGATAAGGAAGGAATAGTCCGTCAGATATTTCCAGGTCTTACAGGGATTAATCAGATAGAAGAGGGCATAAAAAATCTTATCAAGCCCCAATAAATATATGCCATTTTTAAAATGGGATGAAAGTTTTGATCTGAGCATACCTGCGATTGATGTAAGGCATCGTTTGATATTTTTGATAATAGAGGACTTTCTCCTTGAATATTTAAGGGGCAGACCTAAAGAGGCAATTGACCACATCCTAAAGCTTTTATCGGATTATATAGAAGAAGATTTTCAATTAGAAGAGAGATATATGGATGATTACTTATATCCCGGATACCTGCCTCACAAAGAAAAGCACGTCCAGTTTATACAGAATCTTTCGGATTTAAAAAATAAGATTGAAGGAAATAAATCTGAATTCGTAGCGGCTTTCAATGACATAGTTTGCGGTTGGCTCAAGTCTCATATACTGGAAGTTGATAAACCCCTTGTAGAATTTTTAAAGCCTAAGATTAACTGATTATACAGCCTCTGATCCGGGAGGATAATCCCTGTCAAAAAGGTTTTTTGCCTTGACAATGCCCGCCTTTTACCTTACCATTTTTATAGGAAATTATAAAAACTTTTTCTCACACAAAGCCACAAAGTTCACAAAGTGTTATTTTCTTCTCTGTGTCTTCGTGTCTTTGTGTGATTATTCTTATTTTGTTCTATGGAAAAGATTGCTATTGCCGCCGACCACGGCGGTTTTGAGTTAAAAGAGGATATAAAGCTGTTCCTGAAAGAAATAGGTTATGAGCCTGTAGATTTTGGTACCCACAATAATGACTCTGTAGACTATCCTGACTTTGGTATTAAAGTAGCAGAAGCCATTTCAAAGGGTGATATGACAAAGGGGATTTTAATCTGCGGCACAGGTATCGGCATGTCCATTGTAGTTAATAAATTTTCCAATGTGCGCGGCGCCCTGTGCAATGATGTTTATACTACACGGATGAGCAGGGAGCATAATGACTCGAATATCCTGATATTAGGCGGCAGGGTTGTTGGTAAAGGACTTGCAAGGGAGATGGTCAGGACATGGCTGACCGCAAAATTTGAAGGAGGCAGGCATCAAAAAAGACTGGATAAGATAAAGGAGCTGGAAGAAAAGATAAAAAAGGGAGGCGTATGAAGAGATTAATTGATGTTGACCCTGAGATTTATAGTGCAATAAAAAAAGAAACCGAAAGGGAGGCGTATACACTTGAGTTGATAGCCTCTGAAAATTTTGTAAGCGAGGCGGTTCTTGAAGCACAGGGATGCGTAATGACGAATAAATATGCAGAAGGGTATCCCGGCAGGAGATATTACGGCGGCTGCCAGAATGTTGATATTGCCGAATCTCTTGCAATAGAAAGGGCAAAGAAACTGTTTAATGCCTAGTATGTAAATGTCCAGCCCCATTCAGGGACACAGGCAAATATGGCGGTCTATTTCTCTGTGCTTAAGCCCGGAGATACGATGATGGGCATGAACCTTTCTCATGGCGGACACCTCTCTCACGGTCATCCTATAAATTTTACAGGGCAGATGTATAAAGTTGTCCCTTACGGTGTCCACAAAGAGACGGAGACCATTGATTACGATGAGGTCTTAAAACTTGCGAAAGAGCATCGTCCTAAGCTGATTGTGGTCGGTGCAAGTGCCTATCCGAGGTTTATTGATTTCAAGAGGTTCAGGGAGATTGCGGATGAGGTAGGGGCTGTGATAATGGCAGATATTGCCCATCCTGCCGGATTAGTGGCAACAGGACTTCACCCAACGCCGATTCCGTATGCAGAGTTTGTAACTACTACAACGCATAAGACACTCCGCGGTCCAAGGGGAGGTATGGTCATGTGCCAAGAAAAATATGCCAAGCTTTTGGATAAAAATCTCTTCCCAGGTATTCAAGGCGGACCCCTTATGCATGTAATCGCTGCAAAGGCAGTGGCATTGAAAGAGGCGCTGACTCCTGAATTTAAGGAATACCAGAGCCAGATTCAGAAGAATGCAAAGGCAATGGCAAATCGTTTAAAGGAGAGAGGATTCAGGCTTATCAGTGGAGGGACAGACAATCATCTTATGTTAGTGGATTTAAGAAATACAGCGATAACCGGTAAAGATGCAGAAGAAGCATTGGATAAGGCTGGGATTACAGTTAATAAAAATACTGTCCCCTTTGACCCCAGAAGCCCCTTTATAACCAGCGGCATCCGAATCGGGACACCTGCGGTAACAACAAGAGGGATGAAGGAGAAAGAGATGGTTAAGATTGCCGATTTTATTGCAGATACACTTCAGAATATTAACGATGAGAAGCATCATGAAAATACAAGAAAGGCTGTAAGAGAATTGTGTGAGCAGTTTCCGCTTTATAAAGAGAGACTGGTATAAACCAAAAATGAGCAATGAGCAATGAGTGATGAGTAAAAAAACTGGTGCACTGGTGACTGGTGCTCTGGTGCCCTTTATTTATGAAGTGTCCATCTTGCAGTGACATGGAGAATAAGGTCGTAGATTCCCGCCTCAGCAAAGAAGGGGATATGATAAGGAGGAGGAGGGAGTGTCTCGGCTGTTCTACACGATTTACTACTTACGAGAGAATCGAGGAGATTCTGCCTCTGGTTATCAAAAAAGACGGCAGGAGAGAGCCCTTTGACAGGCAAAAGATTCTTGTGGGGATACAGAAGGCATGCGAGAAACGTCCTATTGGTGTGGAAGAACAGGAAAATCTGGTAGATAAAGTTATAAAGGTAGTGCAGGATGGAGGGGAAAAAGAGATTCCAAGCCAGTTAATCGGTGAAGGGCTTATGAAGGAATTGCACGATTTGGATGAGGTCGCTTATGTCCGCTTCGCCTCAGTATACCGCTCTTTTAAGGATATTAATGAATTTATGAGCGAGCTTAAAGATATGCTGAGGGAGAAAAAGTAGGTAAAAATAATAACAGCATCTTTGGAGGTGTAACAATGAGTGAGATATGCTTAAAACTGCAAGTGGATGCGCTTGAAGAAGGAGGTTATGTGGCAACGAGTCCTGATTTGCCGGGGCTTGTTGCGCAGGGGAGGACATTAGCCGAGACAATAGAGATAGCCCATGATGTTGCAAGAAAGCTGATAGAGTCATATGAAGAACATGGCGACCCTCTCCCATCGGGTATTAAAAAAACTGATAGGCATGTGGATATTGATATTGCGGTTGGAATCAGTTGATGGGAATACTTGCAGGGTTTAAATATAAAGAGGTTAGCGGTAAAAAAGATTACAAAATAGAACCCCTGACTTGTAAACTGTGAACTACTTACATTCCTTTTGAGGTAGTTGCGAATTGGTATGTCATTTTCATATTAGAAAAAGTGAGACAACTACAGAATTTAGATAAGAACGATGACTTCTCGGATTTCAGGAGGGTATGTTTAAGGCATACGATGCGAAGTCAACTGGGATGATAAGCGATTTGGTAAAGAAACTCAATCAGATTGAGCCGAGGCTGGACAGAGGCAACGGCTGTGTATACCTTAAAACGATAGTTGTGTAATGCCATCTTAACGGGATTTTTGATACGCCTACTCCACCAATGTGTTACTTTTCTTGCAAGTTTTAAACTCACCTCCTTTTGCCCCAAAACTTTTACCTTAATATCCTTTTCCCATTAATGTTCTTAGAGTATAGAGAATAGAAAAAGAGAATAGATTCTTGAAAATGCCCGCCTTTCGTTCTATAATTGGAAGACAGTAATAATTTAGGGATAGATATGCCTTGTAAAGCCAGGAGATTTTTTTATAAGGAGATATTTTAATGATAACTAAAGACCGGATAGATGAGATTGTAAAGAGGATTGTGGAAAACTATCACCCGGAAAAAATAATTCTTTTTGGTTCTTATGCCTACGGTACTCCATCTGAAGATAGTGATTTGGATTTATTGATAATTAAGGATAGTAATCTGCCGAGATATAAAAGGGGTAGAGAGGTCAGAAGATATTTGCGAGGCTTAAAACTTGCTATTGATTTGGTTGTTTATACAAAAGAGGAGATTCAGAAATGGAGTGATGTCAGGACAGCTTTTATTACAACTGCTGTGGAGAGAGGTAAAATCCTGTATGGATAAGAAGCTTCTGCTCATAAAAGAATGGCTTCGCAAGGCAGAGCATGATATGGGGATGGCGGAATTGGCGATTAAGAATAAACCTGAATATACCGATTCTATATGCTTCCATTGTCAGCAAGCCGCTGAGAAATATTTAAAAGCCTACCTGGTATTTCTTGATATACGGTTTGAAAAGAAGCATAATCTGGATTATTTGCTGGATTTGATAAACGAGAAGGAAAAGGTGTCGGAAGAATTTTATGAAATGCTTGAGAAGTTAGAGGATTATGCAGTGGAAATTCGTTATCCTGATGATTGGTTTGAGCCTGAATTGGAAGATGCAAAGGAGGCTTACGAGATAGTAACGCGGGTAAAAGAATTTGTGTTAGATAAATTTAACTTGCCTGAAAATAAAACAGATAAGAGGTAACCGTGCCGGGATATTATCCTGCCTATCTTGATATAAAAGAAAAGAAATGTCTGGTAGTGGGCGGGGGAGAGGTGGCGGAGAGAAAGGTCGGTTTACTCATACGATGCAGTGCGAAAGTTTCTGTCGTAAGTCCAGATTTAACACCCGGACTTGAAAAGCTAAATTCAAATGGGGGGATAGATTATGTTAAAGATGAGTTTAAAGAAGATTATTTATTCGATGTGTTTCTTGCAATAGGTGCAACGGATAAAAAGGAAATCAATGAAAGAATTTATAGAGAGGCGAAAAAGAGAAATATCCTTGTGAATGTAGTTGATTCCCCTGAGTTGTGTAATTTTATAGTGCCGTCTGTTGTGGAGAGGGGAGACCTGATAATAAGCATATCAACATGCGGGAAAAGCCCCGCCCTATCAAAGAAGATAAGAGAAGAGCTTGAGGATAGATACGGTATTGAATATGCTAAATTTTTAAATCTCATGGGTGATATGAGAAAAAGAATATCTTTGCAGATTGCAGACAAAGATAAGAGAGAAGATATTTATAAAAGGCTGGTTTGCTCTGATATAAGTGATTTGATAAGAAATGGTGATGATGAGGCGGTTAAAAACAGGGTTGATGAGATAATGACAGAAGACAGATGACAGAGGACAGAAGACAGATGATAGATTTTCTGTCCTCTGTCTTCTGTCCTCTGTCATTTTAATTATGAAATTTCTCTTCGGCGTTACACTCTCCTGCTATTTGTTAGGTATGGCAAAATATTTTTTATATCTGACAATAAGGAGAAAGATACTATTTATAATAGCGACCGTTTTTATAGCGGCAGGGTTTGTATTTCATACAGGCATTCTCGTATTGAGGTCAATAGAGACAGGACACGGCCCCTATACGACTACCTTTGAATATTATACCTTCTTTTCATGGGCAATTGTGCTGGTATACCTTGTTGCAGAGGTCAGATATAAGATAAAGGACCTTGGTTCATTTGTAATTCCAATAGCATTTATTTCCCTTGCCTACGCTGTCTTTCAGTCATGGCATACCGAAACGACAGAACCAGTAATACGATTCTGGCTTACCATTCACCGCACCCTTTCATTTATAGGGTATGCAGCCCTTACCCTGACCTTTGGCGTTGGTATTATGTACATAATTCAAGAGAAACAGCTTAAGTCAAAGCATCTTGGTGCCTTTTATTATCGTCTCCCATCTCTTGAAGTTCTTGATGATATAAATAAAAAGGCAGTAGATGTTGGTTTTCCACTTATTACCTTTGGCTTTATATCGGGTATTATATGGGCATGGCAGAGGGATGGATATTTTTCTCTGGATTTTAAGCGGACGATTCTGATGATTATTACATGGACGATTTACGGGACATTATTAGTTATTAGTTGTATGTCATGCTATGAACATCATCGTTTTAGGTGTAAATCACAAGACAGCACCTGTCGAGATCAGGGAGAAGTTAGCCTTTGGAGAAAAACATGTAGAGGAATCATTGAATGTCCTCCAAAGATTCCCTGAAATAAAAGAGAAGGTTATTCTTTCCACCTGTAACAGGGTTGAGATTTATGCAAGAGTGGGTAATGTTGATGAAGGTGTGAGGAGCCTTAAGGATTTTATCTATAAATATCATAGAATACACGATGGTGAATTGGAAAATTATTTTTATACCTATTTCACAGAGGATGCAATAGAGCATCTCTTCAAGGTATCGTCAAGCCTCGACTCGATGGTAGTCGGAGAGCCTCAGATTTTAGGACAGGTGAAGGATGCCTATACCTACGCCAAGGAGCGAAAGGCTACAGGCATGATACTGAATCAACTCTTTGAAAAGGCGTTCTCTGTTGCTAAAAAGGTAAGGACAGAGACAAGGATAGCGGAGAATGCAGTATCTATCAGCTATGTAGCAGTAGAGCTGGCAAAGAAGATATTCGGTGAATTGGAAGGCAAGACCGTGATGATAATCGGTGCAGGGGAGATGTCCGAGCTTGCTGCGAGGCATCTCATTTCAAACGGCGCAAGGAACATCCTTGTCTCGAACAGGACATTTGAAAAGGCAGTGGAGCTTGCAAGGGAGCTTAAAGCCAGTGCTATACGATTTGATAGTATAGAGGATGAGCTGGTGCGGACAGATATTGTCATAAGCTCTACGGGCGCGCCTACATTTATTATAAAAAAGGATATGGTTGAAAGGGTCATACATCAGAGAAGGAACAGACCCATATTTTTTATTGATATTGCAGTTCCAAGGGATGTCGAGCCTGCAATAAACGAAATAGAGAATGTCTATCTCTATGACATAGACGACCTCCAGCATGTCGTAGATGCAAATGTGAAGGAGAGGGAAAAGGAGTCGCAAAAGGCTGTTAAAATCGTAGAAAAAGAGGTAGGACAGTTTTTAAACTGGCTTGACGGTCTCGAGATAGTTCCTACCATTACTGCCCTCAGAGAGAAGGCAGAGGCGATAAGGCAGAAAGAGCTGGAGGAGGCATTCTCAAAACTTGGGTCAGTCTCCGATAAAGAGAGGCTTGTAATTGATAATCTCTCATCTGCTATAGTAAATAAACTTTTACATACCCCCACCATGAACCTGAAGAAACAGATAGAATCCACCGATGGACATTGGTATATAAAGGTGGTAAGACATCTGTTTGATTTGGAATAGTGCAAGTGTAAGTGTAAGTGTAAGTGTAAGGTAGATTAACTCTTTTCACTTTCACTTAACACTTTCACTTTCACTTTCACTGAATATGAAAAAGATTCGTATCGGCACACGGGGAAGCCAGTTGGCGCTCTGGCAGGCAAACTGGGTAAAGGACAGACTCATAGAGTGGAACCCCGGCATAGAAGTAGAAATCCATAAGATAAAAACAACAGGTGATAAGATACTCGATGTGCCTCTGTCAAAGGTTGGCGGAAAGGGATTATTTGTAAAGGAGATTGAGGAGGCGCTCCTCGATAACAGGGTTGACCTTGCCGTCCACAGTATGAAGGATGTGCCGACAGATTTGCCTGAAGGGCTTTGTATATCTGCAATTACAGAGAGGGAAGACCCAAGGGATGCCCTTATCTCAAAAAATGGGGTGAAATTAAAAGAGCTTAAAAAGAAAGCTAAGATAGGGACAAGCAGTCTCAGGAGACAGGTGCAGCTTTTAAACTTCAGAGATGATTTTGAGATACATCAGCTCAGGGGAAATCTTA
>JACQEW010000102.1 GCA_016200365.1 Nitrospinota bacterium | reverse complement strand
GATAATGGGAGTCCCTTTTCCCTTGCTACAGCCCAGTCAACCATCCGTAATTCCCCCAATCCCCCCTCTCCCCCCTTTAATAAAGGGGGGCAGGGGGGGATTAAAGGGGGGTGGGGGGGATTTTCTACCAGTATATTTCCTGCTGCCGGATTTCCATGAACAAAGGTCGTCTTTACCGATATATCCTTCATAAGATTAAGTATTCTGTCGCGATAGGCATTAGAGGACGGGTAATATATTTGATATTCATTCAGAAGGCTTTTGGCATAAGGATAGATATTCCCCCCCCCCTCTTCCCCCCCTTTGACCTCCCCTTTATCCCCTCCTTTAGAAGGAGGGGAAAGGGGAGGTTGGTAAAGGGGGGGATAAAGGGGGGTAGATGTATAATGATTCAACTTTATAAGCCATTCAGTCATCACCCCCAAAAATAATGCTGCCCTTTTTCTTCCCCATCTCTTCTTAATTGTCATCTGCTCCATCGTCCTGCCCGATAAATGGGTTATGACCAATACATAAGACATGCCGATTTTTTCATAGAGGATTGGTCTTGGTATGGTGTCAATTAAAGATTGAGAGCAAGTAGAATATAACTTTTTCAGTATGGTATATTCATTCTGTAAAATCTCGGTATATTCATGGTCTCTTCCGAGACTTAATACTAAGGATGGAATCTTTTCTCCATTTAAAAAGAGAAACACCTCAATCTTTTCTGTCCTCTTGTAATCCGCATCGCCACACAACTGAAGGAGCGATACCTTTTCAGGTTTTTTCGTATCCGGGAAATATGTATTCCAGTTATCTATAAGAAACTCTATAACCCTTTTTATCAAGCTTCACCTTTTTACCACCCCTCTTTCCCCTCCTTCTAAATGAGGGGATGAAGGGGTGGTCATCCAAATTTTCTTGCAGTAATTATATATGACGGAGCTATATACTTAAATATTCCGGCGGCAGAAGATAATCTTACAGCTATATATATTAGACTCTTATAGAAGGAATCTCTCTCAAAGTGGTGAGATAGATAATATTTGAGAGGCGAATCGTCTTTCGTAGTAATGATAAATTTTGGGTTAATGTGACTGGGAATAGGGATATAACTTTCTATGTCCTTAAAACCCGCCTCTATCAGTTTTCTGCTAACACACCTGTATGAATACCCACCTCTCCATACATTAAAAAAGGGTAGACAGATATAACCTCCCTCTTTTAAAAGGTTATTTAATGTTGAGAGTTGAGAATTGAGAGATTCCCCTTTTGCCATATCATTTACGATAATCAAATCTAAAGACCCCTTATCACACAGGGGAGAGGAGATTGTATTTTTGATTACCCTTTTGCATACTTTTGACAGCCCCTCGGCAAGAAGCGCATTTTCTCCTATAAGCAGAACAGTATCGTCAGAATTAACGGGCAAAAGGAAGCTTATATCTATTAAATTATACTTCCCTGTAGTGTTAAGCATGGATTATCTATTTCACACTGAAAAATGACCTTTTTTCACTTCCGTTATTTTTTCTTTTGCTCTACTTATTTGAAATTATTCATTATGGAACAAAAGAAAAAATGCGATGAAAGGAAAAGTTATATAATCCATCGGTAAAGTCGTTCAAAAAAGTCATTTTTCAGTATCGTCTATCTAAGTCTTTTCCACCTATTGATTAAATTATTTAGGGGAGAACCCCCACCACGATAACACTTAAACAAATAGACACATTTATTTGCATATACTTTTAAAGGTGTCTTAATTGAATTTCCTCATTAAAGTATCATAAATTGACACAAGAATCGGGTTTTTATTCAAGATTGCCCTCAGTTTCATGTTTATATAAAAATACAGAAGCGGGTATATACCTTTTTTAACTATCCCAATCTGCATCATCTCCCGCTTATCCTCTGCCCACATCCTTTTATACTGTTCATCACCCCTTAAAAAATCATACTCCCTTTTCTTTTTATCAAAGGTGTCTTTTACAACAATATTAAGAATCATTGTCCCAGGCGATACTTTTGAGTAATCTCTGTCGTATGCTGTTGTATACTCCCATATCTTTTCATTGTAATCAAAGCACATTTGAAAGGCTATATCCCTCCCGTCGAGTTTAAGGATGTAGACAACCATCCAATTCTTCAACGAAAATATTTTTCCTATATCGCCGAAAAATTTTCTGTTCCTTTCACCGCTTAAAAGAGGTGTCCCCCCTTTCTCCTTCCAGCTTCGCCTTTCTACATCGAAGACCCTCTTTATAACCTCGTCTGTAATATCTTGTTCTTTGAAGACCTCATATTCTATCTGCCCCGCCTGTCCTGCCAGCCTTTCAGCCCTCTTGAGATTGTTTCTGAATTTACTCCCCTTATCCTTAATAAACTTATTCCATCCACCCCCTGTCTTTATAAAAGGCGAGATAGACCTTATCCAGTTGCTGCACAGGATTTTATTTTCTCCTGCTGTTTCGTTTAATATTTTAAGTGTTAAAGAAGCGACAGGGATTTCCCTCAAGTTTATAATATCCCATAGAGGATAATCTTTTATGAGAAATCTGGTAATTGCCGAGAGGGCATCTCTAAAAAAATCTTTATGAGCCATAAAATCCGCCTCGTCATTGAAGGGGGTGCCTATGAATTCTAATATACCTCCCTGCTTAAAACATGCAGGGACAAGCTTCCTGCACATAAGAGGGGCAATACCTATCAGCTCACCTTCCCTTCTGATAGTTATAATAGATAGTCTTTTCCCTTTTCCAAAATGTCTCCACCATGTAAAGAGCCATTCGTGAGTGAGAAATATGGAATTAGCGGCTGAAACTTTGAGGAGATTGTCCCACTGTGAGTGAAGTTCCTCAAACTCCTTCTCGTTTTCTATGATTGAGATGGATAGAATCATAGAAGTCTGTCCATAAATCGGGCGATAGGGTTTAACAGTCCAAAGAGTTTTATCAGGAATATGGTTTCATTCTCATAATAATTTATCGGTATCCTCTTTAATTCAAAGAGGTCGCTTTTAAAATCATTTATCCCATATATAGTAGAACATCCGCATCGATAACCGCATTCTTTAAGTATCTCCTTTACCCTTTCATCAAAAAACCCCCTCCCCCCATAAGGATATGAAAATAGCCTCGCCTCTTTGCCTGTATGTTTCTCTATAATCTCCTTAGATTCTCTTAACTCTCTTTCAATCTCGTCATCGGAAAGATTAGATAAGGCAGGATGGGATATTGTGTGAGAACCTATAAGTATATTATTATTCGCCATTTCCTGAATATCATCCCATGACATCCCCCTCACCCCCCGATAAATACTTCGGGGGCAGGCTCCAACCCTCTCCCCATAGGGGAGAGGAGGATTGTAAGGGAGGTCTTTTTCTTCAATATAATCTGTTGTTATAAAAACTGTAGCAGGTAGATTATACTTCTTTAAGACAGGGTAGGCATTTATGAAAACATCTTTATATCCATCATCAAAGGTTATTACCACAGGGTTTAAAGGGAGAGGCTCTTTGTTTTCGATAGATTCAATCAGTCTCGCCAAAGGTATTATAGAGAAATGTTTAATAAGAAATGAAATCTGCTTCGAGAAATTTTCTATTGATGCACTTACCGATTCGTCTCTATCATCGCTTACTCTGTGGTAAGCAAG
>JACQEW010000098.1 GCA_016200365.1 Nitrospinota bacterium | reverse complement strand
CAGTTCTCGCCTCTACATGAAGATGGGGGGTTTCTGTTCCTACAGCCCCTGTCTTACCTATTTTTTGATTAATCTCTATTTGATCACCTTGTTTTACATAATATAAAGAAAGATGCAGAAATATAAAATATTCATTTGTCCCATCAATTTTAATAGAAACCCTTCCATATTTAGTTTTATCAATTGCCGGAACCGCTGAAGAACCTGTTACAGTGCCTTTAACTGGAGAGTAGACATCTAATGGGGTCCGTGCGCTATAATCTATTCCAGGATGCCAGCCACCTGTAGCACAGACACGGTAGTAATAGGTTGTGTCATTGGTTAAATGTGTGTGGGTAAAGATTGTGTCTGTGCCAGAATATATTTGTGTCCCCCTACTGCATGATGATAGTTGGCTCTCAGAGTAAACTAATTTATATTTATATTTATAATCAGTTGATCTTCCACTGGAATCAGGGAAGCCAGACCAGTTTAATGAAACCTCCCCATTGCCCCCGGTTGCGGAAAGTGTGCCATCAGTGTGTGAAGAAGTTGTATCGGAAACGGCCGAAGCTGTTGGTTTTGCATTTGCAGTTTTATCTCCGACAGGACCACCTTCATAATAAACATTATATTCTTGCGATACTTTGGTATAATTTTCTTTTAACAACATTTTGCCTAAATTTTCGTCCGTAACACCCGTTGTATCCGTTTCGCTGATTGTGGTATTAATTGCAATGGGATCGCTTAATTTTATATTTTTATCAATTGCAAATGTGGTTGATAGTGTATCCAGCGGTGGAACATTAGACATTGAAATGCCTCTCATCTCCGGTATGTCATTTTCGTTAATACCCTTCCCATCAATTAAACCATCGGCAAGGTCTTTCACAAAAGTTGACATGACTTCCCCGTATTTTTTGCCGGTTCTAATCGCTGCCGTAGAAGGATCTTTCAAAAGTTTGCAAAAACCTCCGAGTATTGCTATATATTTATTTTGAGATTCCGTAGCACTGCTTGTAACTTTAGATGGAGGAATTGTTTCAACTGGATTGAATCCATATAAAGCCGAGATATTATTAGTAACATCGGTTACTGCTGCTTTTATATTAGATTTGGTTTTAGCCTTTTGTATGAATGAATCTTTCGATTGAACCGATTCAGACACAGTGTTAGCAACATATTCTTTTATTCCTATAGCTGTCGCACTTGTTATTGGTGTTACTGCAACTTCTGTTACACCCACAGGAACAATCGTTGTTAATTCATCCGAGCTTTCAAAAGTTTCAACCTCACCTGTAGCTTCGTCAATGAAACTTCCCCCTGAAGCCACTACCTCCAATGGCAATATTATGTCAGAAGAGATGGAAACTTCCCATAAACCTTCGGAATTTGTTTTAACAGGACCTGCCACTATATCTCCACGAGTACCATCGTCGTTGATATCGTATACATAAACCGTCGCACTATTGACAGGACCTTTTGTTACTACTCCGGATAATTTCCATGTTGAAGTTGAACTGGTTGTGCTGCCCCCTGGTTCGTTACTACCGCCGCCTCCACACCCTGCAAGCAGGCTCAGGGACAAAATTATCGTCAAAATCATCGGGTAAAAAAGGGTATTGTAAAAGAAGAAAAGAGATTTGTTACGGGTGTTTAAAACTGACTGACTGACTGACTGAGCAAGACTCGTGCCAATCCCTGATTAAAACATTCACGGACAAGTTTGTTTATCATAAGCTATCCCTCCAAACAAAAAATCTATTTATTCTATCCACTCAATTGCTTGACATTCTATTCCAATTTAAAAACATTGTCAATGCTGTGGGTTGACATGCTGTGGGTTGTTATTTTTGTATCTTTATTGTGTGCTTTTCGGTTTTTTTAAGAAATAAAGAGGGTTTTTTAGATTATCTGGTGCCGATGTGGAAAACAAATCGTTTGGCTTTTAAGAAAAAGGAGAGATCGTAAATCATAATAACAGTAAAACCACCCTAAATATCAAGTTTGCTGCAATACCTGCTGCAACATCATCCATCATAACCCCCCATCCGCGGGGCAGTCTTTCCAATATATAAAACGGCTTCGCTATATCCAATACCCTGAAAATTATAAATCCCGATAATACGGTAAAAAATCCGTGGGGCAGCATAAAAAGTGAGATAAGCATTCCTGCAATCTCATCTATTACAATCTTCTGCGAATCCTTACCACCCCTTTTTCCCCTCCTTCGTAATGAGGGGATTAAGGGGAGGTCATCCTCCTCTTTTTCGAATATCTCCTCTGCCTTCCCGGAAACCCAGATACCAATTAGTATTATTGATATTGTAATTAAAAGATAGCTGAAGGCTGAAAGCTGACAACTGACAGCTAACAAATATATTAATATTCCGACGGCAGACCCTGCTGTGCCTGGCGCTATTGGAGAATAACCGCTGTAAGCCCCTGTGGCTATGAATTTTATTAACTCATTGCTCATTGCTCATTGCTCATTGCTATGAGTTTCTTTGAATATTCCCTTGCCCATTTGTCAGCCTTTAATATGTCCGATATTTCCTGTATATTACCGGCATCATGGCTGTCCATAGTCTTTTTTATCGTCTCAGGTATTCCATTAAATGAAATCTCCCTGTTCAAAAAGGCATTGACTGCCACTTCATTGGCGGCATTCAAGACTGCCGGCATTGTCCCGCCTTTTTTAAGCGACTCGAAGGCGAGCTTCAGGCATGGAAATTTCACGGTATCCGGTTTTTCAAAGGAGAGATTTTTTATATGCGACAGGTCAAGGGACGGCAGCCTGTTTTCCAGCCTGTCGGGATAGTTCAATGCGTAAGAAATAGGTATTCTCATATCGGGTATGCCGAGCTGGGCTATTACAGAGCCGTCAATAAATTCTACGAGGGAGTGTATTATGCTCTGGGGGTGTATAAGAACCTCAATATTTTCTGCCGGCACGTCAAAAAGCCACTTCGCCTCTATAACCTCAAGCCCCTTGTTCATCAATGTAGCCGAATCTACCGTAATCTTCGGACCCATGCGCCAGTTGGGATGTTTCAGGGCATCATCCGGGGTAATATGCTTAAATTGCTCGATGGGGAGATTTCTAAATGGACCGCCCGATGCGGTCAATATCAATCTTCTTATGTTCTCCCTCCTTTCGCCTGCGAGAGCCTGAAATATAGCGCTGTGCTCGCTGTCTACAGGTATAATCCTGCCCCTGCCATCCATCTCTTTCATTATGATTTCTCCTGCCATTACAAGAGTCTCTTTATTTGCGAGTGCGATTGTCTTGCCTGATTTTATTGCAGAAATCGTGGGGATAAGCCCTGCTGCACCGACAATAGCGGAAATAACCATATCTGCATCGGATAGGGTTGCCACCTCTATTGCGCCGTCAATTCCGGAGGTTATCTTTATTTTTTTGTCATGCAGTCTCTGTTTAAGCTTGTCTGCGCCTGTCTTGCTAAATAGGGATGCTGTTCTTGGCTTAAATTTTTCGATTTGCGAAAGGAGAAGCTCATAGTTCTCGCCTGCGGCAAGTCCTACGACCTGAAACTTATCGGGGTGGCTGCCGATGACATCGAGGGTATTGACGCCTATCGAGCCCGTAGAGCCGAGAATAGATATTTTTTTCATTTATACACCCCAAGGAGAAAAGGGGAAAGGGGGGAAAGGGAGAATGCAAAAACTTAATAGAACGCAGATGACGCTGATGTAACGGATTCTCGCTGATTTAAAAAATAAATTATTAATCCGTGTCAATCCGTTTCATCCGTGTTATCCGTGTTCTATTTTATTATTTCTTTTTCCCCATCTCTCCATTTTTCCCCTTTCTCCTTAATGGTTTTGTGTTTTCACGGCATCTGCAATTTTAGCCACCCTTGCCATCTCTTTTACATCGTGAACCCTGACAATATTTGCGCCGTTTAATATAGCGATTGCAACTGCGGCAGCAGTCCCTTCCAGCCTTTCTTCGGCAGGGAGGTTAAGAATTTTTCCGATAAAGGATTTTCTTGAAGGCCCTATCAATATTGGTCTCCCTATCTCCTTCAGCCTTGAAAGCCCACTTAATATCTCAAGATTATGAGGCAGGGTCTTTCCAAATCCTATCCCGGGGTCAACGATAAATCTATCCATGCCAATACCTGCATCGAGTCCTATTTTAATACTATCTTTAAGATAAGCGATAATGTCGTCTAAGAGGGATTTATACTGCGGGTTATCCTGCATGGTCTTGGGTCTGCCATAAGTGTGCATTAAGACAACAGGCGCTTCATATATAGAGACCGCCTTAGCCATATCAGGGTCGAGCCTGAAACCGCTTATATCGTTTATCATCGCCGCTCCGTTATCCAGAGCCCACCTTGCTACCGATGATTTATAGGTATCCACGGATATGGATATGCCAACCCTTCTGCACAGGATAGGGAGGATAGCTTTAAGTCTTTCTATTTCTTCATCTGAAGATACAGGGTCGGAGCCGGGTCTCGAAGATTCGGCGCCAATATCTATTATATCTGCGCCGTCTTCAGCCATTTTTTCGGCATGCCTGATTGCATCGGCAGGAGATATAAATTTACCGCCGTCGTAAAAGGAATCGGGGGTCAGATTGAGGATTCCAATGATGCAGGTTCTCTTTCCAAGCTCAAGCTCAAATCTCCCACATTGTAGGGTGAACATAAAAAAAGGGGTAAGGATTAAGGATTAAACTTACCCCTTACCCCTTACTCCTTAACCCTTCATTCACAATCGCATCAATCTCATGCCCCTCCAATACCTCCTTCTCAAGGAGTGTATTTGCCAGCATGGTAAGAATATCAAAATGCTTGGTAAGAAGACTATTTGCCTTTTCGTAGCTTTCAATCACAAGTCTCTTTACCTCCATATCAATCTCCTGTGCTGTCTGCTCGCTGTAATCCTTATGCTGGGATATTTCCCTGCCGAGGAATATCTGCTCCTCCTTCTGACCATAAGCCAGAGGACCCATTTTCTCGCTCATACCCCACTCGCATACCATCTTTCTTGCCAGCTCCGTTACCCTCTCGATATCGTTCCCTGCCCCTGTAGTCTGATGCTTGAGCGCTATCTCCTCTGCTGCACGGCCTCCCATCAGGATAGCCAGGTTGTTCAGGAGATAATCCTTAGGATAGGTATGCTTCTCATCGATAGGAAGCTGCTGTGTTATGCCGAGCGCCCTCCCTCTTGGTATTATTGTAACCTTATGAATCGGGTCTGTTCCGGGAAGCAGCTTTGCCACAATCGTATGCCCCGCCTCATGAAAGGCGGTGTTTTTCTTTTCCCCATCGCTTATTATCATGCTCCTCCTCTCCACCCCCATCAGCACCTTATCCTTGGCGCTCTCAAAGTCCTTCATATCCACCTTCTCTTTTTCCTTACGGGCTCCGAGGAGTGCAGCCTCATTGACCAAATTTGCAAGGTCGGCGCCCGAGAACCCCGGTGTGCCTCTTGCTATCACCTCTACCTTTACATCTTCTGCTATGGGGATATTGGCAATATGAACCTTTAAGATCCCTTCCCTTCCCTTTACATCAGGTCTTGGAACTACTACCTGCCTGTCAAACCTGCCTGGCCTCAAAAGTGCAGGGTCGAGGACATCGGGTCTGTTCGTTGCCGCTATAAGTATGACACCCTCATTGAATTCAAACCCGTCCATCTCAACCAATAACTGGTTGAGGGTCTGCTCCCTCTCGTCATGCCCGCCGCCGAGCCCGGCGCCCCTGTGCCTTCCCACTGCATCTATCTCATCAATAAATATAATGCAGGGTGCGTTCTTTTTCCCCTGCTCAAAGAGGTCTCTTACCCTCGATGCGCCGACACCGACGAACATCTCCACAAAATCAGAGCCGCTTATGCTGAAGAAGGGAACTTCCGCTTCCCCTGCAATCGCCCTTGCGAGGAGGGTCTTTCCTGTTCCCGGCGGTCCCATCAGCAACACACCCTTTGGAATCTTCCCGCCTAACTTCTGGAACTTCTTAGGGTCTTTAAGAAACTCGATTATCTCCTTCAGCTCCTCCTTTGCCTCATCTATGCCTGCAACATTTTTAAATGTGGCACCATTCTTTTTGTCGGAGAGGAGTCTTGCCTTCGCCTTACCGAATGAGAGCGCCTTCCCCACGCCCATCTGCATCTGCCTCATAAAGAAAAGCCATATCCCGAGAAGGAGTATCATGGGGAACCATGAAATTATCATGTTCGTAAGCCATGAATCCTGATCGAGAGGAGCTGCATTGATCTTTACGCCTTTTCCCCTCAAGAGCTTTATAAGGTCAGGGTCCTTCGGGGCAAAAGTCCTAAAAAGCTTATCATCCTGGAATTTGCCGCTTATATTATCACCCTGTACTGAGACCTCCGCCACCTCCCCTTTCTCCACAGCGGTTACAAAATCGCTGTAGATTATATCCTTATGAGGAATATGGGGCTTGTTGAAGATATTAAAAAGGGCGATCATTATCATCCCTATCACAAGCCATAATGCAAGATTTTTATAAAACTGATTCACTTCGTATTACCTCCAAAAAGACTTAACCACGAATAGACGAATTACACGAATATAAGAAGCAAGATGCCAGATGCAAGATGCAAGATTTTTCTTGCTTCTTGTTTCTTGCTTCTCTTTTTTATTCGTGCCATTCGTATATTCGTGCAATTCGTGTTCTATTTTATTGAGAATAACATATAAAGAGAGTGGGTTACAATAAAAATATTACCGGTTTTTTTTGACTACGGAAGGAATTGCATTCGTCCCTTTAATTACTGCGGGAGGTACTCATGTATCCAATACTTCTCTCACCTTTCTCAAGAGCTCGCTCGGTGAAACAGGTTTTGAGATAAAATTCAAGCCTTCTTCAAGTATGCCGGTTTTTTTTATAATATCCTCTGTATAACCGCTTGTGAAAACCGCCTTGATATCTGGGGACATCTTCTTTATCTCCTGATAAACCTCTTTGCCGCACTTCTTGGGCATTATTACATCGAGGATAATAATACGAAGTTTATCCATGTTTTCTTTAAATGCCTTTAAGGCGGCTTCTCCATCTGCCGCCTCTATAACTCTATAGCCGAATCCGATAAGCACATCTTTCATGAGTTTCCTCACATCTGCATCATCTTCTGCTATCAGGACAGTTTCTGTGCCTCCCCTCAGCGGTGGAAGGGCTGCTGCCTTTGCATCTTCAATGCCTGCCTTTGTTATCGGAAGATATATCCTGAATATCGTCCCCTTTCCCATTTCGCTGTAGCAGTTTATATACCCGTCATGATTCTTTATTATCCCGTATGCTGTCGAGAGCCCGAGCCCTGTCCCCCTGCCCGGCCCTTTTGTGGTGAAAAAGGGCTCGAATATCCTCTCCCTCGTCTTTTCATCCATGCCCATCCCTGTATCGGCAACGGAAATCAACGCATACATCCCCTCTTTGCCGAAACCGTGTGCCTTTATGAATGCATCGTCTATCTCTATAAACCCGGTGTCTATTGTTAAAATACCCCCGTTAGGCATGGCATCCCTCGCATTGGCACACAGGTTCATCAATACCTGCTCTATCTGCCCCCTGTCCGCCATTATGGTTAAATCCTTTTCTGTAAGCGCTGTCTTTAGCTCTATATCCTCTCCTATAAGCCTCAGTAAAAGTTTCTCCACCCTTCGTATAATCTCATTCAGGTTTACCGGTTTTGTGGCAATTACCTGTTTTCTGCTAAAGGCAAGCAGTCCGCGGGTCAGTCCGGCTGCATTGTCTGCTGCCGTAAGTATCTGGTCTGCATAGGTTTTTAAGGAGCTGCCTTCAGGTGTCTCATCTCTTAAAAAATCTCCATACCCTATTATGGTGGTGAGGATATTGTTAAAATCATGTGCTATGCCCCCTGCAAGCTGTCCTACTGCCTCCATTTTCTGTGCATGTCGAAGCTGGTCCTCGAGCTTCTTTTTGTCCGTTATATCGGTAAAGAGTGTTGCAAATTGCCCCTTTTGAGGGCTGAAGGCAGCAACTTCAAAATATTTGCCAAGCTCCCTCGCGTAGTTCTGGAATTTTACAGGTATTCTTGTCAGGGCAACCTTTCCATAGGACTCTATCCAGTATTTTTCCAGGTTCGGCAGGACTTCCAATACCCTTTTCCCGATAACATTATCCCTTTTCATGCCTGTCATTGTTTCAAAGGCAGGGTTTATTTCAAGGAAACGGTAGTCAACAGCCTCTCCCTTTTTATTACAGATTATCTCGTGGAGGGCAAAGCCTTCGTTAATCTCATCGAAGAGTGTGCGGTAACGATACTCCCTTTCTCTCAGTTTCTCCTCGACACGGCTGCGCTCAAGGATATTATCGAGGAGCCGTTCCGCCTCTCTGTAAGATTGTCCCGGTTTCAAAAAATCATCCGGCGGGACATAATAAAAATTCTTGCAGACAGTATCTTTGAAAATTACCAGGGGGTGGGTGCGGATAACATCTATGATGATCTCCGGGCTGAAACGATTGCGGTTATACTGGCAGATAACCAGCATATCCTTTTCCGGGCAAAAGTAATTCAGCTTGGCTTCGTACTCTATCAGCCTCTCAACCCCGGGGTCGCCGCCAAACACCCATGTCATTTCGCCTGTCACCCTAAGGCACGGGTATCCTTCTCTCTTTGCCGTATCAGCGGCTTCTTTTAAAAAATTAATCATCCATTCAGGGTCAAAATAACCCTGCTTTAAATACGCCTCCTGTTTGGTGGCTATGGACAACCTGCCCGATTTTACGGCTGAATCAACATCAATTCCATCAGTGCGCATGGCATCTAAAACCGTAGCAGCAGTGTTATCATCAACTATATAAATACACTTCTCCCCGCTCTCCAATCCGGCACGGATGAAGGGGATAACGGCATTAAACTGCTCCTCCCTCGTCTCATAGATAAGACAGAGATGGTCATGCAGGGCAAGCTGCTCAAGGGCATTTATGAGTTTGGTTTTATTATTATGGGGCTTTGGCATTTTAGTCCTGTATGGGCCAAATTTTGAGCAAAATGCAAAGGAAATTTTTAACGCAAAATCAGAAAGGAGGCAAAGGCACAAAGATTTGCCTAAATTAGTAACTTATTTTGCGCATTTTGGCAAAAAAATTAGAACACGAATTACACTAATATACGAATGGCACGAATAAAAAATATAGAAGGTAGAAATCTATCTTCTGACTTCTATCTTCTATTCTTTCGTGTAATTCGTTCATTCGTGCAATTCGTGTTCAAGCCTTTTCCTATTTATTCGGGTTAGGTATTTCTCTGCGACCCTCTTTGCCCTTTGCGTCTTTGCGTTAAAAGATGTTTTTCTTTTTGATTTCGGTGCGTACGATTTAAGGGAAGTATAGCACAAAAAAAATAGATTTTAAAAGGAATCGTTTCCCATGTGAAATATTACCGGTTTTTGTTCTTTTTACACTTGATATTGTAAGGACTTGAGGTATAATAAAAACCATGCTGACAACTCATACCATAAAAACGGAATTGGAGAAGGTGTTTAAACCGAAGCAGGCATCTGTGCTCGCAAAGGTAATTGTGGATACCCACAGTGAGCTTGTAAAGACAGATGATTTCAATGAGCTTAAAGATATAGTAAAAGAGCTTGGAATAAAGGTAGGTGAGCTTGCAGAGGCACAGAAACGGACAGAGGTAAGAGTCGAAGAGCTTGCAGAGGCACAGAAAGAACTCGCAGAGGCGCAGAAACGGACAGAAGTAGAGATAAAAAAATTAACAAAAGCACAACTTGAAACGGATAAAACACTAAAAAGAGTTCAAAAAGAATTAGGCGGTCTTTCGCATACAGTTGGTTATCACCTGGAGGACAGGGCATATAAAACATTACCTGCACTTTTAAAAAGGGATTTAAGGATTGAGGTTGAAGGGAGACTAATCAGGAAATATTTCATTTATGCAAAGGGCAGAGAGGATGAGGTAAACATTTACGGCAGGGGTTTTAGAGACGGCAGGGAGGTAGTCATAATAGGAGAGAGCAAATCTCAGTTGTCAAAAGACGACATAGACGATTTTCTGGATATAGCAGAGAGAGTGGCAGGTTACACAAAAATCGGCGATAAAGAGAAGATACTGATAGCTGTGAGCTATTCAATAAGACCCGAAGTAGAGGAATATGCAGGCAAGAAAGGTGTAAAGGTATATTGGTCGTATGAACTGGACTTGTAAACCGTTTTTAAAATGTGTGTCATCTGCGAAATTTGTGGTTGCTTTTACCCAAGTTGAGCGATTTTTAAACCACAGAGACAACAGCGTGGCTTTCGCCACAACCAAAAAACAAAAGACTTGAACACGGATGACACGGATTGGACGGATTTACACAGATAAAACAAGATGCAAGATGCAAGATGCAAGATACAAGATTTTTTTCCTACTTCTTACTTCTTACTTCTTACTTCTTGATGTATCCGTGTCCATCTGCGTCATCTGCGTCATCTGCGTTCTATATGAATTTTAAAGCAGACGTTTAATCGGAGGGATGAAGTTTTCCTCTACCACAGGTTTTATCACAATATCGCTGACGCCGGCAGTCTTAAGCTCGTTATAATTATCATGTCCCGGCTTCGGCAGCGACGATGTTGCAACAATGATTGGGATTTTTGAAAACCGGTCGTCCTCCCTTAATGACTTAATAAGCTTCATCCCGTCCATATTCGGCATTTGCAGGTCGGTTATGATTAGGTCGGGCAGGGAAATCGCCACCTCTTTCATTGCTTCTATTCCATCCTCTGCCTCCGTAATATCCGCCTCTATCCTTTTTTCTATCACATCCTTCATCATCCTGCGGTGAGCCTCCTGATCGTCAACTATAAGGATGTGCTTCGTAAATAGCGGGAGCTCCACGAAAAATGTCGTTCCTTCTCCGAATCGTGATTTTACCGTAACATTTCCCCTGTGAGCCTTAATTATATCCATACAGAACGGAAGCCCAAGCCCGCTCCCCTTTTCGCCGTTAGTTCCGATAGATGTTGTTTTTACCTCATATTTAAAGATGTCAGGCAGTATTTGCGGGGAAATGCCTTTACCGTTATCCGCCACCGCAATGCAGCTCTGCCTATCCTCCGGTGCGTAAAGGGTTATTTGTCCGCCGGGATGCGTGAACTTCATGGCATTGGAAAGGAGGTTGTTCAACACACCGCCGTAAAGTACCGGGTCTGCTCTTATCATCATATCCTCCGGAATTTTATTTGAAATCGAAATCCCCTTCCTGTCCGCTGCGGGACGGATGAGCATGATTTTTTCTTCGGCAATAACTTTGAGGTGGATTGTCTTTTTGACAGCGGTTATTTTGCCCGTCTTCAGCTTGCTGATGTCCAGAAGCTCATCGATAAGCCTTACAAGAGATTTTAATGTAGTGGAAATCATGGAAAGGTTTTCCGGGGCATCGTCATTTTCCCCCTTCCTGATGTTTTCGAGTGTATGCTCCATAAGCTGGTAAACGCCAATCATTGGAGAACGCAGGTCGTGGGATACGATTGAGATATACTGGTCTTTGAGCTTTGTAACCTGTTTAAGCTCCTCGATGAGGTCAAGGTTCTTAAAATGCAGCGTAATGGAGGATGTAATCGTCCTGTTCACCCTGATACTGTAAACAAAAACTACAATTACATAAAAGGCTGACAGGATACTGATAGTGTGTCCAAATGTCCCCCCTTCTACAAAACAGCGGTATGAATACTGTAATATGGCAGGAAAAGTCCATAGCATAGGCACTTCCTTGATACTTGAATGAGAGACAGTAGTGGTCGCAGCAAGTGAGCACATAACAAGGACAAGAAGGGACTGCAGCCCGATGCTATTGGGTGGAAATAGGAGAAAAGCCGACGCCCCCCAGAATATGCCTGAAATCAGAGTGCTTAACATGAACCCTTTCTTCCACGGGTAAGGGTCAAATATGCTGTCCGTCACTTTTTTAAAGCTGAAAAATATATAAAACCTCCACATCGCTACAATGGTTACTAATATCATCCATAAAATTGTATTTATATGCGGGACAAAATTCCATGAAACAATCGTCAGGACGACTGCAACGATATAGGATGAAACCTGCATCATGGGAATCTGCCCTACGGCAAGGAGTATCTGCTCCCTTAAAATATCCTGCCGTAAATTTGCGGAGACTCCATTTTCAGCCGCAGCGCCGTTCTGATAACTAACCGATGATGTTTTCATATCTGCAAATTTTGTTTCATGTAAAGGAAATTATTAACCACAGACCTTATGATTAAAAAGTAAAGAAGCAAGTCTTACTTTCAGGTTATACTCCTTGAGATAGATAACCATAATCGAAAGGAGGCTTGCATGAATCATCTTAACAGACTTGATTTTAGTGGTCAAAAGAT
>JACQEW010000109.1 GCA_016200365.1 Nitrospinota bacterium | reverse complement strand
ATAATGTAATTGAGATCAAAACTGTAAATCAATTTGGTAGTTCTTACTCAAACATTATTGGAGACAGAAAAAGACAGGAGGCGCAATGTCTTCTAACCCATCAAAAAAAGGATTCATTCATCAAGATTACAGCATTATTGTTATAGGGATATTGCTGTCGCTGTTTTACTGGCTTAGTGAATCGTTCATGCACATTTTTATATTCCACCGGAGCGTCGGTTTTACCGAAGGCTTCCTTCCCCATGACCCGAACGAATTATGGATGCGCACTCTGATGACTGTTACGATTATTGGATTTACTTTCTACACGAAAGCCTTTATTGCAAGGCGTAGGCAGGTTGAGGCATTGGAGCAGGAACACAGACTTTTTATGCAGGGACCTGTCATTGTTTTTAAATGGGCACCAGAAGAACAATGGCCTGTGAGATATGTCTCTCCTAATGTAATGCAAGAGTTAGGGTATCAGGCATCTGACTTAATGAGTGGTAAAATCTTATACGCCAGCATTATATATTCGGAAGATCTGGAGAGGATAGCTTCCGAGGTGAAGACATACAGCGAATCTGGAGCGGATGCCTTTAGACAGAACTATCGTGTCATTAAGGCAGATGGGGAAATAAGATGGGTTGATGATTATACTGTCGTCGAAAGAAACGATAGAGGCGGGATTACGCATTACTATGGATATATCCTCGATATTACCGATATAAAGAAGGAACATGAGTCGCTGATAAAGAGCGAAAACAGTCTTGCCGAAGCCCAGCAGATAGCCCATATCGGGAACTGGGATTGGGATATAGTGAATAATAATTTGAGATGGTCCGATGAGATATATAGAATCTTTGGCTTAACCCCGCAGGATTTCGGCGCTACCTATGAGGCATTTTTAAGCTCTGTCCATCCGGAGGATAGGGAGCTTGTTAAAAATGCCGTTAATAAAGCCCTGTACAATAAAAAAACCTACTCTATTGACCATAGAATTGTTCTGCCTGACGGCGCTAAAAGAATCGTTCATGAACAGGCAAGAGTTATCTATGACAGGGATGATAAACCAGTTCGGATGATCGGGACAGTTCAGGACATCACACAGCAAAGACATCTTGAAGAACAACTGAGGCATGCCCAAAAGATGGAGGCAGTTGGGCAGCTCGCAGGCGGCATTGCCCACGATTTTAACAATATCCTGACAGGGATACTCGGTTACGGACACATCCTAATCACGAAAAAAGGAGAGGATGAGCTGGTAAAAAACTGTGTTAGCCAGATAATCGGACAGTCTCAAAAGGCCGCTGAACTTACAAAAGACCTCCTTACATTCAGCAGAAAACAGGTAATGAACCTACGGCATACAGATTTGAATGTCCTGATAAAAATGACTGAAAAGATACTGGCAAGACTGATTGGCGAACATATTGAAATCAGAACAAACCTTACAGATAAAGACCTGATAGTAACAATAGACCCTGCGCATATCGAGCATTCTTTGATGAACCTCGCGACAAATGCGAGGGATGCAATGCCGGATAGAGGGACATTAACTATAAGCACCGGGCTTGTGGATCTTGATAATGAATTTATAAATGCCTATGGCTATGGCGAAATCGGAATGTATGCACTGATAAGCTTTGCAGATACAGGCATAGGTATGGATGATGTGACACAGAAAAGGATTTTTGAGCCTTTCTTTACGACTAAAGAGGCTGGAAAAGGGACAGGACTCGGACTGGCAATGGTGTATGGCATTGTTAAACAGCATAACGGTTTTATAAATGTTTACAGCGAGCCCGGCAGGGGGACAGTATTTAAGATATATTTGCCAATAACAGAGTTGGCAGTTGAAAAAAATGAGACCCATATTCTTATCGCTCAAAAGGGCGGCACGGAGATTGTGCTTCTTGCAGAGGATGATGCGACTATGAGAAAAGCAATAAAGATATTACTTGAAGAATTCGGGTATAGGGTCATAGAGGCTGTCAATGGAGAGGATGCAGTAAATAAATTCATAGAGAATAAAGATAGAATCCAGTTCGCTATCTTTGACACGGTGATGCCTAAAAAGAGCGGCATGGAGGCTTATAAAGAAATCAAAAAGATGAAACCAGATACGAAAGCCCTTTTTATGAGCGGATATACTGCAGATAAAACAAAAGATATTCTTGAACAAGGATTACCTCTTCTTTCAAAGCCGATAGCACCAGATGAACTTTTAAGAAAAATGAGAGAGATAATAGGGGGAGGGGATTAAGTGTTCTAAAATTTATTTGTATTTGCAAAAAATGTCTGTGCTATAAACCCGGCAATTGGCGGGAAAAAGAATGTGCTTGCGAGGCGAATGAGGGTAAATTTCCATCCTAATATCCCCACTTCCATCGGCAGCCTGTTGATTGCCCACAATGACCAGCCGGTTAAGAATGCAACAGTAGTTCCAATACTGGCGCCTGAATGCAGCAATGCAGCAACGATAGGCAGACTGACATAGGGACCACCTGGTGCAAAACCGCCGGCTACTGTTCCTATAAGTATTCCTCGCATACCAGATTCTTCACCTACCCATTTCGATAAAAGCTCTTTTGGGATGAGAGCCTGAACCATGCCTGCTACAATAAAGGCAAAAAACAACAATGGTAAAATCTGGATTACCATATTAATGGCTGTTTTCATTCCGCTGATATGCTGTCCTTCCCCTCTGTAATACCCTATTATAAGAAAAATGACTGCAAGTGTTCCCATTATGGCTGTTGAAATAAACATATTCAAATTCCTCCTTTTCCTTAACTTTGAACTTTGAACTTTGAACTTTGAACTTTTTGTTAGCATATTCTCGGCAGTTGCTCTCCTGAAGGCATGTCAACGATTCTTGTTCCGCCGACAACGGTCTTTAAGGTTACCATCTCTTTGGGAGATGATACTATCTCCCCGATTATCCTTGCATCTTTGCCGAGAGGGTGATTTTGTATTATTTTTAAAACCCTGTTTTTATCTGCTGACGAGACAATCATTACTACCTTTCCCTCATTTGCAATGTATAAAGGGTCGAATCCAAGTATATCCGATACCGACCTCACACTCTCCTTGATAGGAATTTCTGTCTCATTTAACAATATCCCCCAATTCATGCCTTTTGCAAATTCATTCAGCGCTGCCGCAAGCCCGCCCCTTGTCGGGTCTCTCATAAATTTTATATTGGCGCCGGATTCAAGAACTTCAATTATAAGACCGTTTAGAGGCGCACAATCGCTCTCTATTTCAGATTCAAACTCTATTCCCTCTCTTTTGGAGATTACCGAGATTCCGTGGTCTCCTATAGATCCGCTGATTATTATTATATCGCCGACCATAATCCTCTCTCTTTTCAATTCAACCCCGTCCATGACAATACCTACGCCTGCCGTGCTTATAAAAATTTTGTCGGCAGCGCCTCTCTCCACCACCTTTGTATCGCCGGTTACAATCTGAACACCTGAATCCGAAGCAGTCTTCTTCATTGATAAAATAATCTTTTCAAGAGTGCTGTATTCAAACCCCTCCTCGATGATAAGCCCGCAAGAAAGAAATAAAGGTCTTGCTCCCATAACACTGAGGTCGTTTACAGTGCCTGCTATCGCCAGCTTTCCAATGTCTCCACCAGGAAAAAAGAGGGGCTTGACCACATAGGAATCTGTAGTAAAGGCAATTTTAATTGATTTCTCTCCAATTGCTTCCTCTCCCCTTGCCCCTCTTTCCCTCTCCCTCTGGGAGAGGGTTGGGGTGAGGTTGGGTGAGGGGTAAATATTTAGTATAGCCGAGTCTGTAAGAGGAGAAAGGAAGGGGTTATAGAATTCTTTTAAGAACAACTCCGATATGAGACGCCATGACGGCTCTCCGCCGCTTCCGTGTGATAGAGATACCCTTTCAATTCGTTTCATTCTCTATTTTTTTAATGGCATCCTTTAAATTGTCATACATCTCGAATTCATTTGTAAGTCCAGTTATCTCAAAAATTTTTTTAACCTCGCCTCTTGCGCCTGCCAATATAACCTTCCCTCCCGATGCTTTCAGTTCCTGGTGGGTCGAGGCAATAACACCTGCGCCGGAGCTGGATATAAAGATAGTGTTGGTCAGGTCAAAAATTATATATATGAATCCCTTGTTTTTTAACTGCTCTATTTTTTCTAAAAGGGCATCGGTGATTCTAAAATCGAATCTCCCGTCTATTTTAATAATTGACACCTTTCCGCTTTCCATTATTATAAGCTCCACATCACGCCCTCTTACTTTGGTTTTAGACTGCTGCGGCGGCGGGGGGGGAGGAGCCGCTGTCTTAGGAGGCGATGATGTGCGGATGGCATCAATTTTATTTAGAATATTGGAAATATCTACAGGTTTAGTATCCCCTTCGGATAATCTTTTTGCGAGTATCTTTAAGGTATCCAGGGATGCCAATATGCAGTCTGTTATCTCAGGGGTAATGCTGTATTTCTTGTTTCTTATATCCCCGAGCATGTTTTCCGCACTGTGACTTAAATCCTTTATCAAATCGAGTCCAAGCCATGATGCGTTGCCTTTTATGGAATGAAAGGCGCGAAAAATTGAATTGATAAGGTCGGGATTGTCTTTATCCTTTTCAATGTGAACAAGACTCGATTCTACGGTTTCCGCATGATCATTGAATTCCAGTAAAAAATCCTTAATAAATTCCTTATTTGCATTTATCATATAAACCTCATTTACCCCGTTAGAAAGCCCCACCCATAAGGGCTTACTGTTGGAAAAATTCCTTTATAACGAACCCCGTTAGAGATTTAAGGCTTGCCCTACAAGTTAATTATTGCCTTTACTATATCTCTAAACGGGGCGAACACAGGGTTTAATGCCCATGTGAACCTTCCCGTTAGAAAGGCGAAAACTTTCTAACGGGGTTTATGAAAGGGCAAAAAAATTATAACAGATATGGAGCTAAAATAAAATAAAATTCCATAACAATGAAAAGCCGTTGTCCTGTTTTTTATGGTATGATATTATTGTTTTATTAAAATGGAGGTTATGAGGATATGATAAAAATTCGATTTAGCCTGTTCGTATTTATTTTTTTGTTAGTGAATTTATTTTACATAGAAAAGTCTTCCGGGGAATGGAAAATTTTGGGTCCCTACAGCGGCATTATCACATCGGTTGTAATAGATAAGAACGGTTATATCTATGCCGGCACCGAGGGGAGCGGGATATATAAAAGCATAGATGAAGGGAAAAGCTGGTCTCCTGCAGGTAATGGCATAAACAATCCTTTTATCCCTTCCATAGCAATATCTCCTGATGGTGCAATTTTTGCGGGAACAAGGGACGGCGTTTATAAATCGTCGGACGGTGAAAGCTGGACAAGGCTGTCAGGTCTGCCGTCAGGGTATCAGGTCCAGTATATAGCCTTTGACGGTGATACCATATATGCCGCTTTGTGGAGCAATGCTGTTTATAGGAGTAATGATGAGAAAAACTGGGAAATGCTTAAGGAGGGGCTTTCAAATCCCTTTGTAAACAGCATACTCATAGATAAAGATGGAACTGTTTATGCTGCAAGCGAAGGGGGTGCATATAGAAGTCATCGAAATGGTAAGAAATGGGAGTCCCTTGGACTTGTAGAAAATATAGTAACCTCTGCAATTATGGACGGGAAGGGAAGGATATATGTATCCACATGGCGGGATGGAATTTTCAGAACGACAGATGGAGGGCAGGATTGGAAGGCAGTAACAAAGGGGCTTTCAAATTCTAACAAACCTTCAGATTTTATCTATCCTTGTTGACAGCGATGGAAATCTCTATGCAGGGACTACATGGGGGCTATTTGAAAAACATAAAGGGAAAGAGTGGATGGAGGTTGATAACCTTTCAGGCAGGAGGATTCAATCTCTTACGATGGACAAAAAGGGGAATATACTTGTCGGCACTGCTACAGGTATGTTTATTTTTGATAGAGATAAAAGGAAATGGATAAGGATGAAACAGGAGATTGGGAACTATAATATAACCTCTGTAGCAGTTGATGAAAATGGGGTTTTATACGTTGGAACAGATTTAGATGGGATATATGTGAGTAAGGATGGAGGCAAGACATGTGAAGCTGTAAATGAGGGTTTATCAACTACGAGGATACTAACACTCATAAATAAAGATGGGGATATATATGCCGGGACTTACAGCGGCATATTTAGAAAATCCTCAAACAGTGAAAAATGGGAGGATATCAGCGAAAGGATAGGCAGCAGGATAATAAAATCCATAGCGGCTGATAAAAATGGAAATCTTTATGCAGGGACAGAAGCAGGAGGGGTGTATTTTTCAAATGATGGAAAGAGATGGCAGGCAGTCAATGAAGGACTTGGTAATTTGGATGTGCTGTCATTATCTGTTGATGAAAAGGGGATAATCTATGTCGGCACTTATGGCGGTATATTTTTAAAGACATCTCCTGATTCCCCCTGGAATGATTACAGCGGTTCCCTTGTCAATAAAATTGTCCAGACTATAAAATTGGGTGGAGACAGTAATCTTTATATAGGGACATGGGGTGCAGGGGTTTATAAGTGGGAATGAAGATACTTTTAACAAATGACGATGGGATAAATGCAAAAGGTTTAGCGGCATTAAGGGACAGGATAAAGGAAATTGCCGATGTAATTGTAGTAGCTCCTGAGACGGAGCAGAGTGCCGTTGGACATGCTATCACACTTTCCGATCCCTTAAGGGTTAGAGAGGTCGAGAGAGACGGCGAGTTCATTGGCTATGCCGTTAATGGGACGCCTGCCGATTGCGTCAAGATAGCAGTTCGGGCAATCCTGAAGGAGCCGCCCGATATGGTTATATCGGGTATAAACCTCGGTGCAAATATCTCTACAAATGTGATTTATTCGGGGACAGTTTCTGCTGCAACGGAAGGGACAATTCTCGGTATACCCTCCATAGCAGTATCCCTCGCTACCTTTATCAATCCCGATTTTACTCCTGCTGCATCCTTTGCAAAAAAAATAGCCCTTTCCGTTTATGAAAAAGGACTTCCTGAAGGGACACTTTTGAATGTAAATATCCCGAATCTGCCGGAGGATAAAATAATGGGTGTGGTCTTTACCAGACAGGGTAACTCGAGGTTCAGGGAAGAGTTCGATAAGAGGACAGACCCGAGGGGTCATATCTACTACTGGCAGGGCGGGGAGATGCTGTTTTATGATGAGGACAGAGATGCAGACAGCGGGGTAATAAGAAATGATATGATCTCCGTTACACCGATACACTATGACCTGACAGATTACAAATTTCTTGAGGAATTAAAGAATTGGGAGATAAAGTAGTCTCTAATAGAAAGACGGTAAGAACAGCCGGCATACTAAAAAAAGTGGCGAGTTATAGGCTTCCAGAAAATACCATTGAATTTTACATATCGGAAGAAACTGCCTCTTACGGTAATAATGGTAAAAAACATTTCACTGTTTATTATGATAACCCAGAACATTCGGCCAGACTTCTCAAGGGCGATTGCATTGAAATCTTAAATCAGGCAAGGGAAAACAGCGTTGATATGATATTTGCCGATCCTCCATATTTCCTTTCCAACGGCGGTATCACCTGCCATGCCGGAAAGATGGTTTCTGTAAATAAGGGGAAGTGGGATAAATCTAAAGGCGTAGAAGAAAATCATAAATTTAATATTGAATGGTTAAAGGCTTGCCAGAGGGTTTTAAAACCTGATGGCACTATTTGGGTTTCCGGTACAACTCATATTATTTATTCCATTGGTTTTGCAATGCAAGAACTTGGCTATAAGATACTTAACGACATTATCTGGTATAAGCGCAATGCCCCACCGAATCTTTCGTGCAAATATTTTACCCATTCGACGGAAATTGTTTTATGGGCAGCAAAAAATCAAAAAAGCAAACATTACTTTGATTATAAATTGATGAAAGAAATAAACCAGGGTAAGCAAATGCGGAATGTGTGGGAAATTTCAGCGCCACAGTCAGAAGAAAAAAGGTTTGGCAAACACCCAACACAAAAACCAGTTGACCTTTTAACCAGACTAATGCTTGCCTCTACAAAAGAGGGAGACTTAGTTTTAGACCCTTTTTGTGGAAGTTCAACAACAGGGGTGGCAGCGAGTTTGTTGAACAGAAAATATGTTGGGATTGAATTAGAAGACGAGTATCTTCAGCTTTCAGTGAAACGATTAAAAGAATCTTTGAACAAAAAAGAATCAAAATCGTTTATGGAAGAAAAGGTTTCGGCTTTATAGACAAATGGTAGGCAATGGAAAGAGATGATGCTATTCTGAGGTTAAAAAGACTTGAAGGACAAGATTTAAGAACTCTTTCTGATAGGTATAATGTAACTGTATGGAAAGAGGGAAAGCTTAATAAAGGATGGGCAGGGCATGTTATTGAGCGATACTTGGGATTACCAATAAATTCAGCACAATCTCCGAATTTTGGCTCTTGGGAGTTAAAAATTGTTCCTTTGAAATACCTAAAAACAGGAGATATTGTGGTAAAAGAAACAATGGCAATTACCATGATTGACCCTGTTAATGTATTGCAAAAGGAGTTTGAAGAAAGCCACCTTATGGCAAAACTTAAAAAGATAGTTGTCTGTGCCCGCATGTTTGAATCAAAGGAAGAAAAATCAGCTATTCTTGTTAAAGTAAGCACTTTTGACCTTAATGAACCCAAAATTTACAGTCAGGTAAAAGCCGATTATGACATTGTAAGGGTTACCATAAAAAATAAAGGCTTTGATGCTTTAACTGGCAAAATGGGGATCCTTGTCCAACCTCGGACAAAGGGACCGGGGCACGGCAGCACCAGCAGGGCTTTCTATGCAAGAAAAACATTTGTTGCTCATATTCTTGGTTTATCAAAACAGCCATTACAAATTTTCTGAGGACATTAGAAATTGAAAGATAATGTAATCCTTACATATTCCATCTTCGACACTGCCTTTGGGTTATGCGGAATCGCAGGGACGGAGAGGGGAATTATAAGGTTGGTTTTGCCGGGTATGACTGAGGATGAGATTATCCTTCGACTTTGCTCAGGACAGGTATCAGCCATCAGCCATCAGCCGTCAGATGTCAGCAGAGGGAAGTTTAGAGAGATTGAAAAATCTGTTAGAAGATATTTTACAGGAGAAAGGGGCGATTTTGATTTTCCTTTGGATTTAAGTCATTGCACAGACTTTCAGCGAAAGGTCTATAAAGTTACAAGAAATATACATTATGGTGAGGTAAAAACTTACAAATGGATTGCCGAAAGATTAAAGATGCCCGATGCTGCGAGGGCTGTGGGCAATGCACTTTCAAGAAATCCCATCCCTTTAATAATCCCATGCCACAGGGTAATAAGAGGAGACGGTAGAATGGGTGGATTTACCGCTCCCGGCGGAATAGATTTGAAAATGAGGATACTGAAAATGGAAAAAGGAATATACCCAGATAATGCGTGAAGACTAAAACACCTGAAATATCAATTTCGTAGGGCAACCCTTTAGGGTTGCTTAAGCAGGGCTAAAGCCCTGCCCTACAAAGGTCTTGAAAATTTGTCAATATAGGTGTAATATTTTAATGAATGGACATTGTCATTGCCTTCCTTGAGTTTATCAATGATAAGGATCTTTCTATTCCGTTAGGAGAGGTTATTACTTTTGTGTTTATCAATTCATTATGTCTCTTGTCCGGAAGATTTAAGCTTGGACTTTTAATCTCCTACTGTTTCGTCTTTTACTGGGGTTTCCTGTTTAATAAGGATTATTTTGTGGATATATTGGGCAATTCAAGCATGGGGTTGTATATTTACGCCTTATCCGGTTTTGCAATGATTATCATTGCCCTCATCGGATTTTTTGTGGAAGACTAAGGGAGGTTCTCGTAATTAGTGTGCGGTGAAAAATGACATTTTTTTCACTTCCGTTATTTTTTTTGCTCTATTTATTTGGAATTATTTATTAAGGAACAAAAGGAAAAATGCGATGAAAGGAAAAGTTATATAATCCATCGGTAAAGTCGTTCAAAAAAGTCATTTTTCACAAGAAACTAATTAGAATGGAGGTTAGAGTTTATTAATGATAGAGAATATCCTTAATAGTTTAGAGGCAGGCATCATTTTGATTGATACCGACCATCGTATCAAGTGGATGAATAATAAGGTAACGGAGTGGTTCGGTCCAATGCAAGTCGGCGTCAGGAGGGCATGTTACCGCACGAGGAAGTATACCGAGATGTTCTGCATGACCTGTCCTACCGGCAGGACGATAGATTTCGGAATCCCAGTCAACTATGAATTTATCTTCAGCGATAACGGTAAATCCCGAACATTTAATATCAGCGGTATTCCTATAAGAGATAAAGAGGGGAAGGTCTTCATGGTGATGGAGCTCCTTGTTGATGTCTCCAACAAAGATATGGAGAAAAAGAACAAAGAGGATTTGATGGCTCAGATTGAAAAGATGGCGGCAATCGGGCAGCTTGCAGCAGGGGTTGCCCATGAGCTGAATACCCCTCTCGGGACAATATCCATAATTTCTCAGGAGCTGAAGAGTATTTTAAAAGGCTCATCGGTAGACGAAAAGGGCAAATATGAGCTTGAAGGGTATCTCAATGATATGAGCGGTGAGATAAAAAGGTGTATGAATATTATAGGAGACCTTTTAAGCTTTTCGAGAGGAGGCATATCCGAGTTGTTTATAAGCGATGTTGACATTAATGAGCTTTTATCCCAGACAATAGATTTTATCTGCAATAAAGGGGGAGCAAAGGGGATTGCCATCTCAAAAAATCTCTCGCCCCTTCCTAAAATAAAGACCGATCTGGAAAAATTCAGGCAGGTAATTTTTAATGTGTTCAAGAATGCAGTGGAGGCTGTTGCCGACACAAAGGGAGGTAAAATTGATATATCTACTTCTGTATACGATAAATATATCAAAGTCCTGATTAATGACAATGGCTGCGGTATTACAAAAGAAAATCTTAAAAAGATCTTTGACCCGTTTTTTACAACAAAACCGGTGGGTAAAGGAACAGGAATAGGTCTCTTTGTATGCTATTCAATCATAAGAAGTCTTAAGGGTGATATAAAAGTCGAGAGCACTATTGGAATGGGGACAGCGGTGTCCTTGCTATTGCCTGTCGAAGGGTCATAAATTTTTATCAGGTTTTTGTTCTATTTTTAAAATGAAAATTCTTATAGTGGATGATGACCAGATATTTCGCAAGCACCTCTCAAAGGCTCTGATTAGAAGAGGCTATGAAGTGGAATCCGTCGAAAAGGGAGAGGATGCTGTCCGCCTTGGCTCCGAAAGACCCTTTGATGCCGCTATCATTGATATGAATATGCCGGGTATGAACGGGCTGCAGGTTGTAAAGGAGTTAAAGGATGTAAACCCTGCCATAATAAGTATTATATTGACAGGATACGGCTCGATTTCAACTGCTGTTGATTCTATAAAACTCGGCGCCTACCATTACCAGACAAAACCCTGCAACATATCCATCCTTGAAAAGATTTTAACGGATGCCTCCAGCGAGAGGAGCATAATTCATAAGTCTTTTGAGGGTATCTACCACGGCATTGCAGGAAAGAGCCCCCAGATTCAAAAGATTATAAGCACGGTTCAGAAGGTAAAGGATTCTTCTCTGCCTGTTCTTATATATGGAGAGAGCGGGACAGGCAAGGAATTGGTGGCAAGGGCCCTGCATTTTGACAGCTGCAGAAAGGATGGACCATTTATACCGATAAATTGCGCCTTATTAAAACCCGACCTTCTGGAAAATGAGCTCTTCGGTCATGTGAAGGGCGCCTTTACAGGCGCCTCTGATATTAAAGAGGGTCTTATAGCTATTGCAGATGGCGGGACGCTTTTTATTGACGAGATTGCGGATATGAACCCTGCAGTGCAGGCAGGATTACTGCGGTTTATAGAGACCGGCATATTCAGACCCCTCGGCTCAGTGAAGGAGAAAAAGGTTAATGTAAGGATAGTGACGGCGATTAATAAGGATATAGAAGAGGAGGTGAGCGCAGGGAGATTCAGAAAAGACCTCTATTACAGGCTTAAGGGCTGCAGTATTGATATTCCTCCGTTAAGAGAGAGGAAGGGTGATATACCAGAACTGGTGAATTATTTTATTAAAAATTTTTCAGAGACACAGAAGAGACCTGTAACCGTTACTCCTGCTGCAGTGGAGGTAATCTTATCCCGTCCCTGGCATGGAAATGTAAGAGAGCTGTTTCGTTTTTTAGAGACGGCATTAATTTTGGGCGAAGACAATACCTTGAGCAAGCATCTGATAAATTCCCTCCTTTCACATAATCAGGAAAAGCCGTCAGCCTCAAGTTCTTCCCTCGAATCCCGTGAGGTCAATTATATTAAGGAGCAGTTGGAGGCTTGCCGGTGGAATATCAGCAGGGCTGCAAAGGCGCTTGGGATTGATAGAAGAACACTCCAGAGGAAGATGGTCAGATATAATCTCAGGTAAACCCCGTTACATCCCGTCCCTGAATCAAGTTCAGGGCAAGCTCTGAAGGACGGGGTATTCTGGGTGTAACGGGGTAAATTAATGGATAATTTGATAGCCGAAGCGAAAAAGGCGAGGGAGAATGCCTATGCGCCTTACTCGAAATTCAAAGTCGGGGCAGCAGTATTAACAGGCGATGGAAAGATATTCACAGGATGCAATGTAGAAAATTCATCCTACGGTCTCTCCATCTGCGCAGAGAGGACTGCTATATTTAATGCCGTCTCTGCCGGATATAAAAAATTCACCAAGATTGCTGTCGTAACCGATACAGAGCCTCCCGCCTCTCCCTGCGGAGCGTGCAGACAGGTAATATTTGAATTTGGAGATGACATTGAGGTAATCATGGCGAATTTAAAAGGGGATGTAAAGATTAAGAAGATAGATGAACTTCTGAAAGATGGGTTTAAATTATGAGTGATAGATTTGCAATAATCGGCGGGAGCGGGGCATATAATATTTTAAAAAAGGAAGGGTTCGGGGCAGACCTCGAATGCCGCAAGATAAATACACCATTTGGAGAAAGCGCTACTATACACAGATTTGTTGTAGGGCAGGGCTTTAGCCCTGCTATAGGCAAGCCTGAAGGCTTGCCCTACAGTTTTCTCTTTATATCGAGGCATGGCGAAAATGGATACGAAATATCTGCGCCCTTTGTCAATTACAGGGCTAATATATGGGCGTTGAAGGAATGCGGCGTCGAGCGGATAATCTCATGGTCTGGACCAGGCATCATCAATACGAAATACGCTGTCGGCGATTTCGTTATTCCGCATGATATAATTGACGAGACAAAGGGGAGAGATTATACATTTTTCAATGATACAGGCATAGGGTTTATAAGGCAATCTCATCCATTTTGCCCTGAAATGAGAGATGCCTTATCCGATACATTAAAGGAAATTAAGGAGAATCACCACACTGAAGGGGTCTATGTCTGCACACATGGTCCAAGACTTGAGACACCAGCGGAGATAAGAAAATTTAAAATACTTGGAGGCGAT
>JACQEW010000011.1 GCA_016200365.1 Nitrospinota bacterium | reverse complement strand
TGATGAGACATATGAGAATCCGTCAGACACAGCGATTCGCATAATATCCCTGTATTCATGACAAAGACACCTGCAAGCAGTATTATTGCAAAAAATCTTTTCATCTTTATATATAAAATTAGCCACGAATGAGCACGAATTAACACTAAAATAACCATTGCTCCATTGTATTGTTTTTTATAACAATGAAGCCATGAAGCAATGAAACAATAGTCTTTTGTATTCTTTTAATCCGTGAGTATTCGTGTAAATTCGTGGCTAAATATTTTAATCTAATCTATAACTAATATCTATCTCCATTGCCATCTCTTTTGCTTCCAGTTCCTTTGGTTTTGGATGGAATGGCGCTGCCTTCATAATCGCATCACAGGCTGCCTTGTTCAATATCTCGCAGTGGCACGGTCTAACAATCTTTACATCGCCAATCCCTCCATCCTGAGTAACCACAAAACGCACCCCGACAACCCCTTCAAATCCCCTTTATCTTGCCCATCGGGGGTAAAACTTTGCCCTTTCTATTTTTGTCCTGACCATTGCCCTGAACAGACTCATCTCTTTGCCGTTGCCCGAGCCCGTGCCGCCGTCAACACCGTATTTTAAGCTAACTGGTTTTGCCTGCTCAATAGAGCTTGTAGTTTTAGTGATGCCAGAGATTTTCGCTTCTGATTTAAGACTTATCTCATCGGGTGTTGACTCAGTTGATTCGGCAGCCATAATTTCCTGCGCCGGTTTCTCGAATGTTTCTTCTATAATAGGCGGAGGTGTTTCTGCAATTACCTCTTGAATCTCTTTCTCGATTGGGGCAGGGGGAGGCGCTTCAACCGCTTTTGTAATCTTCGGCTCTTTTATTATTTCTTCTTTTATTTTTTGAATCTCTTTTTCAGGCAAGGATTCCGGTATATCTTCGGGTTTTTCCTCGACAGCAGGCTCTATCTGTAAAATCTCTATAGGCGTTATATCCATTACAGCCTCTCTCACAGAAGGCAAAAGAGATGCAATGGAAAAGAGCACCATGCTGTGGAATATAAGAGAGCAATAAATGGTATTTTTATTGTATCTGTCTTCATAAACCCTTAGAACACGAATTACACGAATATGCGAATGTCACGAATAAAAAAGCAAATAGTTAAGTGGTTAAGTGGTTTAACAACTCAACTACTTAACTACTCAACGGCTATTTACTATTCGTGTAATTTGTCAATTCGTGCCATTCGTGTTTAGATTTCCTATTTTATCTTTTCGGCTTCGTGGCTATTGCGAATTTTGTAATCCCTGCCAATTTTACCTCATCTATTAATTCAACCACCTTGCCGTGGGTTACATCTTCATCTGCATTTAGTATTATAAGCATATCTGGATTTCCTGCAACATCCTTTTTTAAAATATTGCGTAAATCGGGCAAATCAACCTCCCTTTTGTCATAATACAATTTGCCGTCTTTTGATACTGTAATCGAGGCATTTTCTTTTATGTCCTTTTTTCCTGTTTCTGTCTTAGGGAGATTTATAGGTACGCCCCTCATTATAGTCATAGAAAGTGTGGCTATCATAAAAAAGACCAGCAGGAAGAACATGGTGTCTATCATAGGGATTATTTCTATCCGTGCCTTCTTCCTATGCTTTACAAAAGACCGTATCTTCATATTGACACCCTAAAAATTTTGATGTATATTTATCTCGTGAATAAAAAGCACGACCTTTTAGCAAAATACTTCGCCACCTTGAGTCAAATCGTTTTCGGTGTTGTAGTTATAAGACAGTTTACAGAACATTTTAATGTGTTAGAGCTCGCTATTGGACTCTGTATAGTAGTTCTGCTCGTTATTGTTGCCTATATTATTCAACCAAAGGAGTAACTTATGACATGGTTTTCTGTTATGCTAATAATAATCGGGGTGCTTGCCCTGATTACTTTGGCTATTGTCAAGTATCAAGAACATCACGAAAAATCACAAACAGGTAAATCTCATTGATATGCTCATAATTTCTTTTCGAGTTTTGCCTGTTCTTTGAGGATCATCTCAAATTTCGTTGCATACCTTTCCATATCCTCTGTTGTCTTTTCAACCTTTGACTGGAAGTAATTATAGGGTATAAGGGTGAAGATTGCAACGATAAGCCCTGCTGCTGTTGCAATTAGCGCCTCGGCAACCCCTCCTGTTACAGCATGCGGCTGTCCAAGTCCTGTAAGGGATATGATGTCAAAGGACTGTATCATTCCGATAATAGTGCCCAATAGACCAAGGAGCGGCGCCAGTGTAACAATTGTATCAAGAGCAGGGAGATATTTTTTCATTTTGTCTATTTCATCCATTGCAGCAGCCTCCATGGCGGCAGAGGCAGAAGGATTTCTATTTAACGCACCTGCAAGGAGAACCCTCGCAATGGGGTGGTTTACATTTTGAGCCTCTTTAGCCATATCATCAATACCCCCTTTACTCGCAACTGATAATAATTGCTCAGGTGTAATTGTCTGTTTCTGTTTTAGCCAGAATATAGCCCTCTCAATAATAATGGTTATTGAAATGATAGAACAGGCAAGGATAGGTATCATAATGACCCCGCCCTTTGCGATTAAGGTAAACATCTTCCATCTCCCTTCTAAAAAATATACTTAACCACAGAGACGCAGAGGTACAGAGAAAAAAAACCAATCTTTTTTGACACAGATGGACACTGATTATTATGATTTTTTTCTGTGCTACCCCTGATTGCTTCTTTCAGGGGTTATCTGTGTCTTTCTGTGTCTTCATTTTTTATCTTTCTCTGTGTCCTCTGTGACTCTGTGGCTAATCTTTTATTGTCCGCGAAACAGCCTTAATGCCGTTTTTGTGAAGCGCATTTCTTCCTGAGACCAGACCACAAGTATATCGCCTTTTTTGTTTACGGATATAACAGGGTCGTGGGACCGTCTTATTCCCTGATTCATCTGCTGCGGTTTTTCATCCTTTAATTGAAACATAACCCTGCTTAAAACAGGCGTTGTCTCCTCCCATAATATCACAGGTATGCCGTCTTTGTTTAATGCCATCACAGGATGGTCGGGAAAAGTTCCCTTTGAATAGGGCAGGGGATTTTTGGTAAAATTTTTTCCGCCGTCTTTAGAATTTGCGATATATATTGACGGCAGACCATCCCCGCCTTCTGTATACCAGACAATATATAGTATACCATCTTTGTCGGCGCTTAAGGATGCACCTCTATGGGGGCACCCTGCAATTACCCAGTTATCATTGCCGACTATAGAGCTTTCCGAAAAACTTATTCCCCTGTCGGAAGATTTTGCCGCAACAATCTCCCTCACATCCCCTCCCTGCTTACTATCCGCAGGGACAGGATTGAATACCTTTCTCCATGAGACATAAACAGTGCCGTCAGGTGCAGATGTTACAGCAGTTCGGCAGCAGGGGCAGGAGTTTACATCTATGCGAACATTTTTTTCAAAGGTCTTTCCGCTGTCAAAAGACCTCGCAAAATATGTCGCCGATGTTCCCTCTTTCTTTTCCCTTCTGTCAAGCCACGCAAGGTAAATCGTTCCATCGGGTGCAATCGTCATTGATTCAAAGCCGTGGGATGCCGGGACTTTATCATCATTTACAGTGATAGAAGGCTCAAAGGTTCTGCCTCCGTCAAGAGAGCGGCTGAATTTTATGTCAGAGGCAAAACCGTTACCCGATGCCCCTGCCCATGCAACATACAATTCTCCTTTTGCGCCGATTGACATGGAAGGAGCGTGATTAATCCCGGACGGCATATCGGAGTCGCTATTTACCCTAACCTTTTCCGAAAAGGTCTTTCCATCGTCAGAAGATG
>JACQEW010000108.1 GCA_016200365.1 Nitrospinota bacterium | reverse complement strand
TTAAATAGAGTGAGGGCATCATTATATCTTTTCTCTTTTATATATAATTCACCTAAAAGTATCTGTCTCTGGGGCGCTCTGGGACTTATAGAGGATGCCTGTTCAAGATGTCCTATGGCACTTTTTATATCACCCTTTTTATACATAAGCTCCCCAAGACTGTGGTGAGCCTTCACATACCGTTGGTTATAAGAAATGGCGGCTTTAAAAAGTTCTTCAGCTTTGTCTAACTCGCCTTTCTCAAAATATGCAAGCCCAAGAAAATAAGTAGCCTTTGCGCTGTTGGGCTTAATTTTAAGCGCCTTTTCAAATTCTATTTTCGCTTCGTCATACATCTTCTTGTCTAAAAAGTCTATCCCTTTATCGAATATAACCTCCCCCTCCGGCGGGTTCTCTACCTTTTCTAAAATCTCTGCAATCTTATCTTCCAATATTTTTGTTACAAAGGGCTTTATTATATAGCCGTTCACCTGCTCCTCTGCTGCCTCTACAATTTCGTCTTCCCAGTTCTCTGCAGTTACCATCAGGATAGGGAGATGCCTCAGAGCGTTATCCGCCCTTACAGCCCTCACCACCTGTATCCCTGGCATGCGGGGCATGTTCCAATCAAGAATTAAAAAACCAAATAGCCCTGATTGGAGTTTTGCCAGTGCAGTATCCCCGTCATCAGCCTCATCAATATTTTCAAACCCTATCTGTCTCAGCATATTTTTAATAGTCCGCCTCATGTTAGTAAAATCATCGGTTATCAATATCTTCATCTTCTTTGTGTTCTTATCAAATTCCATTCAATACTCTCCTCTTACAAATTTGGCAGTAAAATTTACCACGAAGCTCACGAAGAATAAGAGAACAAAGACTTGAACACGAATAACACGAATGGAGCGAATTACATGAATAAATCATAAAATATAATTTTGTTTTGATTTGTTTTTTATTCGTGCCATTTGTATATTCGTGAAATTCGTGTTCCAAAGATTTTATAGCTTTTTTCCTTCGTGTTCTTTGTGTTCTTCGTGGTTATTTATTTCTCCGATTTAGTCGGATTAGGAAATTGACATAATTATATATTATATTCAGCATAAGTCAATCAAATATCATGCCACAATATCATGCCACAAATCCCGCTTTGGCAGGATTCTGGGCATGTCATCTGCTGTCCCTGAACAACCTCTCCATCCTTCCAGAATCTATTGTAATGGATAGATTTTTATCCTGCGAGCAGATAACCTTTCCTGCCTCCGCCCCCCTGGGTTTCCTTACATATTTTCTGAAGGTATATATTACATCACCCCTCCCTGCAGATTTTAGCTTGCTGAAGTGGATTGCAAGACTTGCTGCATCAAGCAATGAATCTCTCGGTATCTCCTTTTTATTTTCCATTTTAATAATCACATGGGAGCCGGGAAAGCCCCTGACATGAAGCCATACATCGTTCCCCTTTGCAATCTTGAAGGTCAGCTCATCGTTCTGCCTGTTGTTTCTTCCTGCAAGTATTGTCATGCCGTCGGCAGATTTAAAAGACCTCGGCGAAGATTTCTCCTCACCCCTTCTCTTTTTTTCGGCAGGAGGCCTGCCCTCGAATGCTTCTATCGGGGGTGTTTGCTTTAGTATCTGTATCGGCTCAGACAGCTTTTTGCGTAATTGCAATATCTCTTTTTTTATCAGCCCGATATGTTTTAATATCTCCTCCTTCCCCCTCTTGTATTTTCTATACCTCTCAAAATACCTTTCTATATTCCCGGGCGTGGAAAGGGATGGATCTAATTCTATGGTTAGATAAGATTCTCCGGAAGGATTATAATAATCTTTAAGCTCTATTTTATCCATGCCCTTTTTAATAAGGCTGAAATTTGCCTTCAGCAGCTCTCCCTTTTTATTATCGTCTTTAAATCTTTCAAGTTTATCCAAATCCGAATGCAGTCTTTCCGATTTCAGCTCAAGCTTCTTGAGCCTCTGCCGCATATCCCGCATCAAGTCGTTCTTGAATCTTTCCGTGCCGGCATTCTTCTCAAGTTCTCTATATATCTTCTCAACTTCAATATTAAATGAAGATATTTCCACTCCTTCGGAAGGAGGGGATAAATGGGAGGTTAAAGCAATTTGAGGGGGGATTAAAATCGGCGGCTGCGGAAGAGTATAGACGCTGCCTGTCCTTAAATCTCTTTCCCTTCTCTCTCTTTTCAGTGCAATCATCAGAATTTTCATATCCCCATCGGTTAAAATTATATTTCCAGTTCTTCCTGTTAATTCAGCGATAAGATTGTATTTATGACTGACGGCATCTCCATCGGCTTGAGAATTTTTTGACAGCCTGATTATTACAATCCTATCGTTCTTTACCTGAGAAATTTCATCAATCCTTGCCCCTGTAAGATGCTTTCGCAGATACATGCAAAATGAATATGGACTGGCGGGATTCGGATATTTTTTACCGATTAGATGAATTCTCGCAAACTGCGGCTCTACGGATATATGAAGCAGGTAATTCTTATTTCCCGACCTTATTTCAATGGTCAGCGAAGACTCCGAAGGCTGGTATATATTCTGCACCCGGCCATTGCCGATAATATTTTTTAGCTCAAGTATTATTTTTGGTATTTCCTCTATCTTTAGACTCATGATATAATTACCTAACCCGAATAAATCGGAAAAGAAAAGAATCAGCCACAGACTTACACAGACAAAAAATAAAAAAACAAAAACCTGATTAGCCACAGAGAACACAGAGGTCACAGAAAAATAAAATAATGGGACACAGATTTACACAGATTATGGAACAAGATGCAAGAGACAAGATGTAAGAGGCAAGAAAGAATCTTGCTTCTTGCTTCTGATTTCTAATTTCTTCTTTATCTGTGTTTATCTGTGTCCAAATTTATTTTTTATTTCTGATCTCTGTGTTCTCTGTGAACTCTGTGGCTAATCTGACATTGTCAATGTAGTCAGGCACGCAGCGGGGCTTGCGGACAATTGCCCCGCGCATTTTGCGGGGGTGCCTTCATACCGCGCGCAGGACGCGACTCTGCAAAGGGCGCTCCGTTACGATTTTCCAAACATATTAAGGAGACTCATGGATTCGGATAACATGGAAATTGACGTTATGAAATATCTAAATATTGTCTGGACGTGGCTGTGGCTGATCGTTCTGGGGACTTTGCTGTCTGGAGCTACCGCAGCATTGGTCAGCTTTATCTTGCCGCCCGTATATGAGGCGGAAGCAAATATCGCTTCGGTCAAGTCTGTATCACAACTTTCTCTCTCACCTGATTTCAAGACGCTGTCAGAGGCGCAGCTGACGCAAGGGCTTGATGTTGGCGCGCGGCAGAAAGCGCTCGTTGCGATTGCGCGTGGGAGCGAGGTCGCATCCGCGGTTATAAGCGAGCTCGGGCCAACGCTCTCGCCTGACGAGCGCGAAGTCGCCGGTCTGATCGCCCAAGTCACCGTCTCGACAG
>JACQEW010000110.1 GCA_016200365.1 Nitrospinota bacterium | reverse complement strand
TAGAGAAGCCTGTTATTATGTCCCAGTTGTGACTGAATAGGCTGAAGAAATTATATCGAGATTTACCTGATTTTCTATGTGCATGTGCTATTTTTACCTCTCCAATTGATACACCAAGCCAGCTTATTAATACAGGTGTGGAGCGAAAGGATTCCTGGCAGAGTTCCAATTTTTCAATGACACCCCTCCTATATGCCCTCATCATACAGCCATAGTCATGAAGCTTTACCCCTGTCATCCGGTGGATTGTCTTATTTACAACAAAGGAAGCTGCTTTCCTAAAGAAAGAGTCCTTCCTCATAGCCCTCCATCCTGCTGCTACTTCGTATCCTTCATTAAGCTTATCGAGGAGTTTCGGTATATCTTCCGGAGGATTTTGTAAATCGGAGTCCATAGTAACAATTATTTCTCCCTTTGCATTATTGAACCCTGCAAGCACAGCAGCATGCTGTCCGAAGTTACGGGTTAAGGCGATAACTTTTACCTTTTCATTTTTTTTCTGAAAAGCCCGAAGGATACTTAAGCCGTTGTCCTGACTTCCATCATCAATAAATATGATTTCGTAAGGCTCACCTATTCCTTCCATTACATTTGACAGCCTATTATAGAGTTCTCCTAAGTTATGGGCTTCATTAAACATAGGCAGAACAACAGATATTTTTATATGACCGGTTACACTCATAATTAATATGGAGAGCAGATAAATCGTTGCCTATTGCATATTGATTATATTACAATAAAAATAATGAACATTCATTATAAAAGGTTAAAAAGTATTTTATTAAATTTCCTGCCATCATTTTGGGCAGGTATATTTATCATAACAAGCCTTATCATCATAGCATATTACAATACCATTGCCTCTCCATTTAATTTTGATGATGAGCCGGCAATTATTGATAATGAAAGTATCAGATCATTAAGTAATATCCCTGATAGGATAACGGATATATTTAGCAGACCTGTCCTTTTTATTAGCTTTACAATTAATTACCATATCGGCGGACTTGACCCAACAAGTTATCATGTAGTAAACATTGGTCTTCATATAGCCGTGTCTATTCTTATATATCTTATTGTATGGCACATTGTTCGGGGTTCGGGGTTCGGGGTTCGGGGTTCGGGGTTTTTAAATCCGCAATCCGCAATCCGCAATCCGCAATTCCAAATGCCTTTCCTTTCCGCTGCTCTCTTCGCCATTCATCCTATAAATACCGAATCTGTAACTTATATCATAAGCAGGTCATCGGTTCTGTCTACATTTTTTTATTTGCTGTCCCTGTTAATGTTTATAAAGGGAAATAAAAAGGAGACAGAAGACAGAGGACAGAGGACAGAAGACAGACTTTTATTTTCTGGCTTCTGGCTTCTTGCTTCTTGCTTCTTTTTCATTCTTGCCCTCGGCTCTAAAGAGGATGCAGTTACCCTTCCTGCCATACTTCTGCTCTACCATTTCTTTTTTATTTCAGAGGAAAAGACTTTGAAAGATTATTTAAAAAGATACAGATGGGTTATTATATCTCTTGCACTTTTAGCTATCTCTTATCCCCTGCTTCGTTATATTCGTCTTGGAATAGTTGGCACATCCGAGGCTAAATATATATACACCCCCTTTACATATCTCATGACAGGGATAAAGGTAATAGTTTATTATTATATGAAGCTCCTTTTATTTCCCGTCAATCTTAATGTAGACCCTCATATAATATCTTCACAATTCTCCGATTTTTATTTTATATCGGCATTTATTTTTATAATGGCATTACTGGTGATTATTTTAAGAAAAAAAAACGGGCTGCTGTCCTTTTCTGTTCTATGGTATTTTATTGCACTATCCCCGACATCGAGCATATTTCCACTTAATGATCCGGCAACGGAACACAGGGTATATCTGCCGGCTGTGGGGTTCTGTATATTTATGGCATATTGTTTAATTACAGCCGATAGGAGCCGTCTCCAGACCCTTGACATCTCTGGTAAGAGAAGTCAAGGGCAGACGGCGATGCTTCTCATTATAATTTTATTATTTTCTATGCTAACCATAAAAAGGAATTTTATTTGGGGCGATGAGGCAATGGTCTGGAAAGATTCAACAAAAAAATCTCCAAATAAGCCGAGACCATATTATAATATGGCATTATACTATGAAAAGATGGGTTTGCAGGATAAGGCTATATGGGGGTATAAGAAAACATTAGAGCATCTGCGATTCAAAGAGCAGCCCTATTTCTGGACAGAATCACATCTTCAGCTTGCTGCGATTTATGATGCAAAAGGGCTTTATATGAGCGCTATCCCGCTTTATGAAAGGGTATTAAGTATTTATCCCGAAAAACCGGAGGCGTTGAATGGATTGGCAGTGGTTTACATGAAATTGAACCAGTTTGAAAAGTCAAAGGAGATGCTGGAAAAAGTCATCCGGATAAAACCTGACTGTGCCGAGGCACACAATAATTTAGGAACAGTGTATGTTAGGATGGATATGATAGACGAAGCATTCATATCATTCAAAAAGGCAATAAAGATAAAACCTAATTATAGGGAGGCAATAATGAATCTCGGTATATTGCAAAAAATGAGTAGTATGAATTAAAGTTTATCGTTATTATTGCCGAAAATAATCTTAATGGAATTTTTCAACCGCTGGTTCAATCTTGAAGATTGAACCAAAATGTTTGGTTCAGGCTGCAAGCCTGAACCAGCTGGAGACTTTCTAACGGGGGTTTACTTTTTTTTTACTTTTTTTCTTGACAAAATTTTAAATTGTTGTATATTTATAATCAAATTTTATTTAGTTAATTGTTTCAATTTTTTCCTTGACAAGTTTAGAGGATTGGGGTATATTTAATCTAAAATTTAAGCAAACGAGAAAATTAGAAAAGAAAGGAGGTGTTCAGAGCTTAGGAAGTAGGGAAAGGTTATTTGGAAAGGTGTTTTGGTTTTTCACACCTGAAGTTTTTTTAATTAAAGGAGGAAGTTATGAAAAAGATATTAAGTGTTTTTTTGATGGTTTTAGGGATGGTTGCATTTACTGTATCATCCTCAAGCGCTAACTCGGTATATTATGCTATTCCCTTGTGGGGTGATACACCCAATGCATCACAGGTTATGAGGACGACAATTTCGGTCACTTCATTTGGGAAAGATTATATAAGGAATTTCTCGTCTACTGGCGCAACTGTAACGATAACCCTTTACAACGATACTATTAAAGCGGGCACTGCTAACGCTTGGTCGAGTATAACTGTTAAGGGGGAAAACAAATCCACGTGGGGAAATATTAGCAAGACATTTACCTCGGGATACGAGAATTTCCTGGCAGATACTCAAAATGCTAACAACAACCAATCTACTACATGGGCAACGCAATCCGGCTGGGCAGCCAATACCACGAACTGGGGGTATGGTGTAATACAAATAACGACAACCGGTTCAAATACTGTAAAGACTAGTGATTTTGCCGTTCAGGGATTTTTCTATGGCTCAACTGGCACTAGCGGCTCGTTTGCGGGATTCCCGATTACCATCAGCGATACCAACTACTAAGTGTTGCCTTTTGTTCTTGACCTACAACATGTCAAGACATGTTTTGAGAGTTTAAAAACAGCCAGTCATAATAGACTGGCTGTTTTTTTTTATCCACTCATCTAACCCTCTCACCTATTGGGAGAGGGAAGGTGAGGGGGGCTTTTTTTCTATTTATAGTGAAGGCTAAATAACTTGTAGGGCAAGCCTTCAGCCCCTGATAGATTCAATCAGGGGTTATTTGCAGGGCTAAAGCCCCGCCCTACATCAAGTCATTTATTGCCGTTAGTTAGTTATGTATATTAAGTTAAAATCTATAATTGTAATTATTCTTATATCCTTTACTGTAATCTCCTGTACTAAAAGAGACAAAGAGCTAACCGGCAAAGAATCCGCAGAGATTCATTTTAATATGGGGAATGAGTATTTTCGTATAGGTGATAATAAAAAGGCGCTGGCAGAATGGGAGAAGGCGAGAGAACTCGACTCGCATAATACAAAGTATTCGAATAATATTGCCGCTGCCATATATCAGGAGGGAAAAAGAGAAGAGGCAGTAAAATTATGGCAGGAGCTTATTTCTTCTCCTTCAAGCCCAATAGAAGCCACTTACGCATTAATCAATATCGGAAACTATTACAAGGACAAAAAGGAATATTCAAAGGCAGTGGAGCATTACGAAAAGGCGATAAAACAGTCTACGAGTTATTTTATGTCCTATTATAATCTGGGTTTAGTTTATTACGAAACGAATGACATGGAAAAGGCTGAGGTAAATTTTAAAAAGGCGGTATCCCTTTCTGATATAGATGCTCATTCGCATTACTACCTCGGGAATATTTACAGGGGTAGAGGTAAGATTGACGAAGCGCTTAAGGAATGGCAAAGGGCTGCATCCATGTATAGAGAATTCTTCCTTCCGCGTTATGAAATTGCAAATTATTATTTTATGAATGGTAAAATTGAAGATGCTATTAAAGAATATAGAGCTATTATCGAGATTAACCCCGATAATGCAGAGTTTGCGTCCATCTATGCAAATTTAGGCTTTCTCTTGATTGATACAAATAAACTTGATGAGGCAGAAAAGGCATTCAAAAAAGGGCAAGAGATTAATAAGGATAAAGGTAAGGATTTCTATTTTCATAAAGAATACCCCTCCCGATAATATTCAGTTTCTTGCCAATGAGCATTATCATATTGGAATGGTTTATCTGTCAATGGGAAGAAAGAACCTGGCACGGCAAAATCTCGAGAAGGCAATGGAATTGAACAAAGATACACGGTTTATAGCAGATATAAAAGGGATTTTAAGTAAATTGACTTGAATTACGGAAAAATATACCACCGCCTGACAGAATATTACGGAAAGGCACCTTATTTTCTCTCCAATGGCTATGCCTTTCCTCCTCTCCATATCTTTTTTGAGCTTACTTATCGCTGCAATCTCCGCTGCTCCATGTGCCAGTTTCTGCCTCTAATAGAGGATTATAACAGCCTTCCATACTCAAACGAGGAACTGACAACAGAAGAGATAAAAGGGATAATTGATCAATTACCGAGATTTTCACTTATAACATTCACAGGTGGAGAGCCTTTTTTGAGGAAGGATTTCTTAGATATTCTTGAATACACCTCACGCAGGAATAAGTGTCATATAATTACGAACGGCGCTTCCATAACCGAAAAAATTGCAATGACTCTTATACATAAGGGTTGTGATAATATCTTCAAAAAGGGGCTTGTGCTCATAGCGGTTTCCATCGAGGGCGGAGAAGATATTCACGATAAAATAGTGGGCAAGAAGGGCTCATTTAGAAAATCAACAGAGGGGATAAGACAGCTTGTTCAATATCGCAGAGAAAAGAAGAAGAAATATCCATTAATCAATATCTCCACTGTTATGTCTGCCGAAAATTCGGGGAATTTTTCTGAAATGGTTAAAATAGCCGATGAGCTTGGTGTTGATATAATCAGTTTTCTCACAATGAATCCATATTCATTTTCAGATAGGTTTCATGAAGCTTCTTTGGAAGAAATCAGGGGCTACACTCGGCCGGCTATTAATTTAGATGCCAATCAACTCTCAACTCTTAACTCTCAACTCTTAACTCTCAACTCCATGATGGGAAAAACACGGGTTCAAATAAGATTTAGCCCTCCAGGTGTTCCTGTTTCCAATATTATAAAATTTTATGAGGGGACTGCAGTCCCCGAGGATTATAAATGCTTCTCTCCCTGGTCTAAATTGGCTATTACATCTAGAGGGGATGTAGTTCCATGTATTAATTATAAATTTGGCAATCTAAGGGAGAAGACTTTTAAGGAAATTTGGAATGGAGAAGAGGCTGTCAGATTCAGAAAAAGCCTGAAAAATGATAATATATTCCCTCTTTGTTTCGGCTGCTGCATGTTAGAATATACAGGCAATGGACAATAGGCAAAGGAATTATATAATATATCCTTCTATCTTTTTTTTCTCCCTCCTTTACCTCCTCATATTTCAAAACTATGGTTTAAACCTATGGGATGAAGGGGCATTGTTAAACGGGTCTTTAAGGACTATGCAGGGGGAGTCGGTTTATGCTGATTTCAACGGATACCCGCCAGGCAGTTATCTCCTTGGCGCTATTTTATTCAAGATATTCGGAATAAATATCTCCATTATTAGAGCTGCTGTGACAGTCATGACATCTGCAGCAGTGGTAATGCTCTACTCAATTTCTTTGAAGATAATCCCCCCTCACCCCCCTTTGACCTCCCCTTTATCCCCTCCTTCAGAAGGAGGGGAAGGGGAGGTCGAAAAGGGGGGAGTAAAGGGGGGATTTGCACTTATTCCTCCCCTTCTATTTCTTGTATCTCCTTCTGTTTACTATAATAGGTTCTATCCAATATTTACGATATTTGGGATATATATAATATATTGGTATCTTGACTTACAACATGTCAAGACAGGTCTGGAAAAGGAGACCTCTACCTCCCCTTTATCCCCTCCTTACAAAGGAGGGGGAAGAGGGGTAGTCCTTGCCCTCTCTGCCCTTTTTGCCATGTTTTTCAAGCTTGAGATAGGTGTAGGCATTGCATTTATATCAATGGTTTTAATTTTATTAAATAAAAAAGTAAGGGAATTTATATATTTTTTGTTGCCCTTGAGTCTGGCTATGGTATTGATAATCGTATTAAACCATCAGTCTTCAGTCTTCAGCCTTCAAAGTTTCATATATGATACCTATTTTCATGTATTCAAACTTGCTGATTTATGGGGTAATCCATTTCCAAATATCTTCTCGCCTGAATTATGGAAGGGGGCTAATATATACGAAATCTTTTCGGTTCTCCTTTTTTACATACCCCACCGATTATTTATTTTATAACTCTCTTTATTCTTATATGGGAAAGACTTACGACTCCTCTATCGCCGTCTGGAGACGGCTCCTACCGACTCACGACTCTCCTTGCCATTCCTCTTTTCTTCGGCATTTACACATACAACCTTGTTATCTGGAGGACAGGATTCGATAACCTCATACGGTGCCTTCCATCTGCATGGATATTGGGCGGTTATTTGTTATATCTATTTCGTATAAGATTGATGAAATGGACGGGTGAAAGGATATTGTCTTATGCGGTTATTCTGCTTTTCCCAATATGGTTTTTATATATGATGCTCTTTTATGGTGATTTTTATTCAGGCTCTATCGGGGAGATAAGAAAGCCTCATACCACTCTCTCTATAGAACGGACTGGTAATATATATGCCGACCCTGTAGAGGCATCGTGGATAAAAGAAATAACCGGGCATATCAAAAAAAACACATCGCCTGAAGATACAATTTTTGCAGTCCCGCTTAATCCAATCTGGTATTTTTTAACAGATAGAAAAAACCCCACATACTATGAATGGATACTGCCGGGAGAATTAAAAACCGAAGCGGAGCAGAGAAAGGTTATCGAGCAGTTGAAAAAGAAGGTACCGTCATTTATAATATATGCAGATATAGCCATAGACAACAGGGAAGAAAGACGATTTTCAAGATATGCACCGTTAATATACGACTTCATAATTGGCAATTACCGTATGGAAAAAACAGTCGGTTTTTTTCAGATATGGAGATATGAGAAATGAAAACATCGGTATTTCACAGAAAAACGCTGCATTTGAATGAGCATCAGCTTTTCCCGCCCGATAATAACTGCCCTTTTTGTTTATCTACAAACAGAGAAGCTGCTGCCGTTTTACAGAAAGAGCCGGATGTTTACATTTTAGCTTGTAAAAATTGTTATGCCGCATCAGCATCGCGTATGCCGACACAAGAGGCATTAATTGAATACTATCGTAATTTTTATGATAATGATGAGGACACAAAAGTAACCTTCGATAATCCTGAAAGACTTGCCTTGCACATTCTAAGTTATTATAATGATATAAATGCCGATGAAAAGAATGTTCAAATCCTCGATTTTGGCGGAGGTGACAGCACGATTTCTGCCATCATGGCTGAGAGGATGATTGCCCAAGACAATAAAAAAGAGGTTTATATCACAGTGATTGACTATAATACAGATATTAAAAAGCTTAATAACCAGAGGATTAAAATCAATCGTGTAAACGATCTTTTTGAAGCGCCGGATAATACCTATACAATAGTGATTGCCAGTGCAATTATCGAGCATATTCCAAAACCTCGTGAGATACTGATAAAATTATTTAATGTGTTGGAAAGAGGCGCGATATTTTATGCCCGCACACCCTATATACTTCCATTATTGAAATTAAGCAATAGCATAGGATTACACCTTGATTTTGCCTATCCTGCTCATCTGCATGATTTGGGTGCAAGATTCTGGAAAGGATTAACTCAAAGGCTTTCCTGTAAAGGAGAATTTAAGATACTGAGATCAACGCCGTCAATTACAGAAACTTCTTTTAGGGAGCATTTTTTCAGGACATTAGCAGCCTATACCCTTAAAGTTCCAGGATACATTTTTAAAGAAACTTACGGATTCACAGGCGGTTGGGAAATTTTTATTAAAAAAAATAATTCTCCTATATGAGACTACACACTAATTACTATGCAATAAGTGAAAAACATGCAGTGCCCAGCATAAAATTCCTTTACCCCGTTACACCCAGAATGCCCCACCCTAAAAATGCCCCGTCCTTCAGGACGGGGTGTAACGGGGTTTACTGTCTACTGCTTATTGCCTACTGCTTACTGTTTACTACCTGCTCCTCTATCCCTCAGCAGAAAGTGGGGAAAAAAGATATAGAAGATGTATATCATAAAGAGGTGCAGTATCTGAAAGCGAGGATATCCAATGATTTGAATACCATGTATTCTTTACAGCATCCAGAATATAAAACTGTAATAAGTCTGGATAAATTTGTATCGGAGAGCGGCTATATACAGCTCAATTATTCGGCTATCACGGAAAAAAATCCACTCCCGCAGATTGAGATACCTATTCGGCAATTTCCTGCTGTTGCAAAGGACTTTAGAATAGCAAAATGTTTTGTGGATAAAAAAGGAAAATATGCAAAATTTCATATAGTTCTTATAATGGACCTATATTTGCCTATAACAAAGGGTAAACCGATAGAGAGCGAGGTTAAGGATGTAATTTACTGGGAGAAGGTTAATGGAGAGTGGTTTATCCTAAACAAAGCAAGACCCAACCCCCTATTCCATATATCAGGCGCTGTTACAACTACCCCTATTAACTTACCTGAAGAAAAGGCAGAGTATATAGAGGTAGATATCAAACTTTTACCCCGTTAGAAAGCTTTGTCCTTTCTAACTGGGTTTAAAGCCCTGTCCTTTCTAACGGGGTTTACATTGAATAGAAGAAAAGTATTCAATATCCATGAAGATTGGCTGCCGATTGTCCTTCTGTTGTTCTCAGTGTTATTTTTTCTCCATAAGGGTCTTTCGCTGTCTCCTGTAACAGGGGTTTTAAGCAGCCAATCCGAAGACACCAGAAGTATTTTTTACTTCCTGCGCTCTTTTGGTTTTGAAACTCTCCGTCAGGGCATAATTCCATTATGGAATCCCTATATTTTTTCAGGAACCCCTTTCATTGCAACACTACAGACCGCTATTTTTTACCCGTTGAATCTTCCTTTTCTATTTCTGCCGGTATCTACTGCTATAAACTGGAGCATTGCCTTTCACCTGTTTCTCTCTGAAATTTTTACATATTACCTTTTAAAATATTATGGTATAGGTCGTTTGGGCTCGATTGTAGCAGGTATAGTCTATACATTTTCAGCGCCCCAGATAATGCATGTGTATGCCGGTCATTTGAATGTTCTGACGGCAATGGTCTGGACACCTCCTGGTTTTCTGTTTCTCGATAGATTTATAAGGGAAGAAAATTGGAGATATGGGATTTTTTTGAGTCTAACGATAACCTTTCAATTTCTATCGGGACAGCCGCAATATTTATTCTATTCCATGATAGCCCTCTCACTTTATTTATTATTCCTGCTAATAGGTTCAAGGATTGATGGAAATCGTTGGGTGAAAATAGGGAAAAAGGGAATTATGTTTTTTACCGCTATTTTTTTCAGCCTTGCCCTTTCTGCAGCTCAGATGTTTCCGACAGTAGAGATGATTAAGTATTCTACACGGGAAACACTCTCTTACGAATGGATATCCATGTTTTCATTCCCGCCGGAAAATCTTATAACATTTTTAATTCCCGATTTCTTCGGTGATATGCAGAAATTGCATTACTGGGGGAAAAACTATTTATGGGAAATGTCGGTATATGCGGGGATAATGCCGATTTTATTGACTACAGCAGCCCTATTTTTTTTCAGAAATAGAGCCATCTGGTTTTTTACGGGCACTGCTGTTATTTCCATTATATTTGCCATGGGCAAATATACCCCTCTTTTGAAATTTCTTTATAATTATATCCCTATCTTTCATCTCTTCAGAGGCAATTCTAAATTTATATTTCTGAATGCCCTTTCAATTGCGGTTCTTTCGGGATTTGGAGCCGATGCCGTAAGTAAGCGGCTTTATATGGAAAGACAATTTCGAATAGTTTTTACAGGTTTTTTTATACTTATAATAGTTAGCATGTTTGTTATGTATGCGGTGTTTGATGATACATGGTTTAGGGAGGCAATTAACAGGGCTGTATATTCGGGAGATTTCTTCGGCGGCGCCGAGCCGGTTATGCAAAGTGGTTTTGAGGTAACTGCTGCTGCATTTTTTCGGAAGAGTGTTGCATGGACTATGCTGCTTTTTATATTATGTTTTACGATTTTATTATTACATTCTTACAAAAAGTTGAAGGGAAAAACCTTTAGTGTAATAATTATAGCTATTACTATTCTTGACCTGTTTGCCTTTGGAATGCGCTACATGGCAACCTTTGACAGCAGAGAGGTTTATTGGGATGAAGATGTCGTAAAATTTCTTAAAAAAGATATCCAGCCTTTCAGGGTTATTGCGCCATCCATGGATGCAAATAGCGGAATGGCTTCAAGAATAGAAACCCTCGGCGGTTATGAGCCTATGATGTTGAAAAGATATAGTGAATTTATTAACTTTTCTCAGGGTTATTCGCAGGATAAACCAGATCTCTATTTAAGCATTAATTCGATAAACAGGCTTACCGATTTATTAAATGCCAAATACCTTGTTCTTAAATCAGGAGATAAAGTTAATCATCCGTCATTTAAGCCAGTTTTTAACAATGGAAGATTCAGCATCTTCAAAAACCTTAATGCCATGCCCAGGTCATTTATAGTGCATAAATATAAAGTAATTGGCGATAGGGACAGCGTTTTCAAAGAAATGATGAGCCCTGAATTTAACCCGGCCGATAGTGTCATACTTGAGGAAGATATTGAGAATATATTCGTAAAGTCGGCAGATATAAGCCCATCTCCGATATTTATGGATTACTCTCCTAACCATATTAAAATAGAAGCCATCTCGAACACTCCGTGTCTGCTAATTTTAGGAGACAGCTATTACCCGGGGTGGAGGGCATTTATAGATGGAAATGAAACAAAGATTTACAGGGCGAATTATGTCATGAGAGCCGTTGTATTAACGAAAGGAAGGCATACGGTAGAGTTCATTTATACTCCACTTTCCTTTAAAATAGCCGTTATTATAAGCCTGATAACAATATCATTCATAACAGGCTTTTTTGTATGGAGATGGAAGGGAAAAAGCTATACTGAAGGCAATAAATAACTTGTAGGGCAAGCCTTTAGCCCCTGATTGAATCTGTCAGGGGCTGTTTATGCAGGGCTAAAGCCCTGCACTACGGCAAGTTATTTATTGCCGTTACTATAATTTATAATGATTAAAGTTAGCATACAAAAAATTATATTATCACCGCTTCTCATAGGTATTTTTTCTATAGCTATTTACATCAACACTCTGGACAATGGATTCCTATTCGATGATTACGATACTATTGTAAATAACGCAATGATAAGGGAAGTTAAATATCTGCCCCATCTCTTCAAAAAAGATTATTTCTCTCTTTCCAGCGAGATGTCTTACAGACCGGTTGTAACCCTTACCTATTTCTTTGATTATGCTATATATGGGTTAAATCCATGGGGATACCATTTGACAAATGTGCTGCTACATGCAGTCAATGGGGTAATACTTTATATCTTTCTTACATTATTGATTAATCAAGATGCAAGATGCAAGATGCAAGATGTAAGAAATAAAAATCAAGAAACAGGAGGTATCTTGTCTCTTGCTTCTTACTTCTTGCCTCTTGTATCTTCCCTTATCTTTGTAACCCATCCTGTCTTAACAGAGGCGGTTAATGCCATATCCTTTAGAGAAGATTTACTATGCTTTCTATTTTTTATCTCGGCATCGATTATATATCTAAAAAGCTCGAAGCTCGAAGCTCAAAGCTCAAAATTTAAAGCTTCCAGCCTTCAGCTTTCAGCTTTGAGCTTTTATCTCCTTGCGCTTTTCTCTAAAGAAATGGCAGTTACTCTCCCCTTGATAGTTTATGGCTATGAGCGGCTTTTAAAAGAAAAGGGGAAACGATTTTATTCAGTTCTGCTTAGTCCTTTATTGATTGGTTATGCCGTTGTTACCTTAATTTATCTTTATATTCGTTTT
>JACQEW010000010.1 GCA_016200365.1 Nitrospinota bacterium | reverse complement strand
AAGTTATTATTATTCCCTGTTTTAACCATTTGGGTTACCTCCTGTTATAATAATGTTTTGGCTTGAAAACTTAATTATACCAGTGTAATCCAAATGGTTTAACTACTTTTTTCCTTTTTCTTATGCAAGATTAAGGTAATAAGTTATCTTTTAGGCTTTTAAAAATAGCGTTATAAACAGAAATTTCTGTTGTTGCAGAAAGGTGTATTTGAATATTATAATGGAATGCTGGTTTAAGTTGAGTAATATGTTCTTGTGGTTTTATCTCTTCAGGCATATTCAATGCCTTTGTCTCTTTTTCTGGAGAAATCCCAAATTTAGCCAAACTACATAATGCTTTAAATGTATTTGTAAACCGAATGACAGCTTTTTCATCTTCTCCTGTAACACGGCCGAACGCCCCTTTTATATCATCATCCGAAGCGTCATTCATTTGTGTATTAATAGCAAAAATATCTGAATATAGTTCTCTAATTTTTTCAGCTAATACATACGAATGATCTTTCTTATCTTTCAATCTACCGTAGTATTCAGTTGGAATTCCATCAGCAGTAAGAAACCCCAGTTTTTTCAATAAGGGGATTATGGCTCTATCATTTGAACTTGTAAAGCCAATATTTTTAAGAAATTCGTTAGTAAATTTTGGTGGTTTTGCTGCTGTTCTTATTTTTTCTAAAATTGGATCTATTTTGTTATTTGACATCATATATGGATAGTCTGTTGCCATATTAACCTCCTTTTTAAAGTTTTATTTCCATCGTCCAAATCTTTTTTGGGCATCTCCATAAATTAAAACCCTCTCATTGAATTTTTTGACCAATGGTATTTTGTTAAAGAGTAACAACATTATTCTTGGTTTTATCATGTTAAACCTAATTTCTCTATAATGAACAGGACTGTCATTACGCATTTCAAGTTCACCTAAATTTTTGCCTTCATATCTAAATAAAACCTTCTGTTCTGGTGTCTGCCATGATGAAATTGCTCTGGAATTGCACACTTCAAGATTTTCGCTCATTATTTTCAGAACATCTTTATTTAGAAAAATATGAAACAATCCTTGATGTTTTACTGTCAAATAATTTACCTCGCCACCATTAAATAATGATTTATTCAGAAATGCCCTTAAACGAGTTTGATTTTTTAATTTATCAGCAAGATTTCTCATTGGTATTCGCAATTTTTCTTTTGCTGTATTTTTGTCTTGTTCGTATTCTTCAAATGTTGGAGGAAAAGATTTGATACAGTCTATTAAAAGTGCGCCAATGCCATTCATTACAGTAAAAGATTCATCAGATTCAAAACGACTTAATCCATAAAGAAATATTTGCCATTTTTTCTCGCCGCTTTTCACAGAATGGGCATCGCCAGAAGGGTCAATTACATCTTTTTTAGCTTTAATGTCGTTTTTATAATCACTGCTTAAACCTATGGATAATGCAAATTCTAATGCGTCATCGTGTCCTCTCTGACGTACTTTTCTTGCATCTTCGGTATTTAAACCTCGTTTTTTTCTCATATTGGTAACTTCCATATTATTAATTCATGGGATTTTTTTACATGACTCCCATTATTATTTTTTAATCTATTCTCTCCTATTCTTGTATCACCTTGACTTAAAGTATATTGCCACGAAGGCGTTATCATATCAAAATCTTTATACCATTCTCTTATTGTAGAGCAATTATTGTAAGATAGAATAAATCCACCCTTATGGTTCATCAAAAAATCTCGTAGTTTTTCATGATTAAAATTATTATGGTGTATTGGAAAATTTCTATGAGGATATAGACCTACAAAAGTTTTACTGTCACCATTTAAATAATATGGTGGGTCGCAATAAAGAAAATCGTTTTTATGTTTATTCATTATTTCTTCAAATGGCACACATTCTACACGCATATTAGGAGCTTTAAAATTTCTAACCTTTTCAATCATTTTTTGGTAACGTTTTTGCTGTAGATATACACTGGATGGCCATCCTAAAAAATGTGGACCATAAGAAGTATTATGATTAAAATAATAGAATGCCGCCAAATCAAATTTGTTTTTTATTATTTTTTCACCTTTCCAATGAAGTTTAAGAATATCTTTAACTTTTTTAAAATCTTCCCTGTTTGGGTTAAATTTGAGTAGTCTTTTATATAATTCTTCTGGATTATTTAATTGAACATCCCAATAATTAATAAGTATGTCAAAAATATCATAAGCAATCACTGGCAAACCCAATTCAACCGCACAAGCAACCTCAACTGACCCTCCACCCAAAAAAGGAGAAACAAGTTTTTTAATTTTGTCTGGTAAACGTTCAATTATCAAACCAACAGCAAGACTTTTACCACCAGCATATCTTAACGGTGAGCCAATGTATCTCTTGTATTCTGTTTTACCGCTCGGACTTTTATAACGATTCAAAAATATTCTTTTTTTCTCTATAAAAGTTATAGGAAATAATTCTTGAAATTTCCTTGTTATATTTCTTTGTACTGTCATAGTAGTCATATTAATAACTCCTGATATAATCCACTTTTATGCTTATCTTTACCCTTCAACTGAATCAATTGAAACATATATCGAAATACTTGTCAAGAATTTTTTTTGCAAATTTTAAAGGCGGGAGTTTACATCTCCGGCAGCATTATGTTTATCTGGGAGCCGGGGAAATGGGTGAGGTTAATTTCTCTTGATTTACCCCATGACCAATCGGGGATTATGGAGAGTTTTGCTGTGCCTGAGCGGATGGAAATTTTGCCGTTCCATTGATTGACAAAGCGTCTTACTGCGGCGAGTCCGTGTCCCCTTCCTTCATCTGCATATCGTGAAGCTCCGTGAAGGAGCGCCTTTTCTATTGCTTCAAAATCGTTCTTCAATGAAAATCTCTCTGACAGGGATTTCTTGAAACCTATTCCTAAGTCCATGACAGCAATTTTGACAACATTTTTATTTGTCTTCTGAAAATGGTATTTCTGTATCCCCACAAATCCCTTGTTTTCGCTATGCTCGATGATATTCTGGCAAACCTCCGAAAGAGCTACGATAAAGCCATTAATTGTTTTTTCATTATAGTGGAGATGTTTTGATAGGATTGAATGGGCACGGTCTTTAACCCTTCCGACTATAAAATGGATGTCATCGGATTTTTCTATTGGTGTGATTTCAAGGAGGACATCGGAATAGGAGCTTCGTAAATATTTTCCCGATATTTTTGGTTTAGGAGGCTCAAGATTGAAGTAGCTGTCTGCAAATTTAAAGAAGTCCATTCTCTCGAGGTATTTTAGGACTTCTTCCGATTCTGGCAGGTAAATGGTTTTCCGGCTGCCCTCTAATTGAAGAAGCTCTCCCAATTCAAGAATACCGACCATGCCGGAAGGATCAATGAAGGATGCTTCTTGAAGGTCAATCTCAGGAGATTCTTTAAAGAGGTGAAGAGCCTGTTCAAAGGTGTCTTCTGTAATCTGGGTCATTACATCTCACCAGATAGGTTTAATCCCTTCAATATTTTTAAAATGCTTTATATCGAAGGTAGCTACTTTTTGATAATTTCTTGATGTATAAATTATAAACGCAAAGTCGCAAAGAGGAGAAAAAATACGCAAAGAAAATCTTAAAAAGATAAATACTCTTTGCCTCTTTCTTTTAAACTTTGCGTCTTTGCGGTTAATTGGGTTTTTGTTCTCCTTCTTTAGCAATCCTTTTTGAAACTGCCTTTTTTGTAAACTCCCTCTCGCTTCCAACTCCAATCTTTCTCCCTCTGGCAATTCCACCGAGATTGAGAATTGATATTCTTTCTTTCTTCTTTAAGATGAGGGTATCATCCTTTATCTCGAAGATAAGGCTATCCCCTTCTTTAATGTGAAGCTTCTCCCTGAAGGGTTTAGGTATGGTTATCTGACCTTTTGTTGTTATCGTTGGCATTTCTTACCTCCTTAATAGTATTACCTGAATTATAAGTATTACCTTTATAAAAGTCAAACTTATGAGATATTGTAATCCTTAACCTCAAGCTTGAGCTTTGCGAGCTCTTTTAAATCGTATCCTGAGTAGAGGTAATAATACACTGAATTATTTGTAAGGAGCAAATCTATGTCTTTATTGATAATTCCATTTTCCAGCAATTCATTCCACATCTTAGTATTCGGTATTGGTGAAAATTCTGTGAGGTTAATTCTTACACCGAGGGATTTGAGAAACTCGACGCCTTCTTTTACCTCATCAAGACTTTGATTCGGAAGTCCATACATGAGATAAACCCCCATCTCCTTTTTGGTAAAACCCGCCTTTTTTAACAGGGTAACGGCATTTGTAAATTCATCTGTCCTTACTTTGCCGCCTGTAAGCCTCTGCCTTTCCGGAGAAACTGTTTCGAGACTCAATCGTAATGTCTTAAAACCTGAAGCCTTCATTAACATTGCAAGTTCTTCATCCAAAAATCTTACATGGATGCCGTTTGGGGTGTGGAATCTAACGGATAAGCCTTTCTGTATAACCATTCTGAGAATCGGCTTGAGATGATTTTCACTATTTGTCAGCAGGGCATCATCATAAAAGGCAAAGTCCCTGATGCCGAGATTATATAGTTCTTCTATCTCTTTCAATATATCATCAGGGGATCTCCGCATAAAATCTTCGTTTAAAAATCTTGAGGCGCAGTAGGTGCATGAGAAGATGCAGCCTGATGTGGTTAATAATGGTGCAAATTGTGATTGTAAAAATCCAAGTTTATAATACGGTCTTTTACCTGAAATTTTCTTTAATTCAAAACCAAAATCTCTTATAACTGCCTCAAGCCCGTTTTCTATCTTTCCTTTATATATAAAATCAGCTTCAGTATGCGAAAGTGCATGGTCGGGGCAGAGTGTCGCATATATGCCTCCAAGCACAACAGGAATTTCGCCAAATACCTTCCTGACATGACTTATCGTTTCGGCAACACCTTTATACCAGTATGTCATTATTGAGGTAACAAATACAATGTCCACAGGCATGACGGATTTAAGCCGGGATTGAAATTCCTCCGGTGTTATACCATATCTGCAAAATTTTTTTGGAATTTGTTTCAGGACTAAAGGCTTTTGTATCGGCTGCCTGAAATATTTTCCTGTACCGTAAGATTTATGTTTTATGGTCTTCAGACAGTCTATATAAAGGACTTCACATTCAAACTGACTTAAATATTCAGATACTCTTAGCAAGCCGAGAGGGGCTGACCAGAGATTAATCGCAGAGAAATCGTGTATCCACGGATTTATGAGCAATGTCCTGAGTTTATCGAAGGGAAGTGCCCGCATAATTACCTACCTTGACATTAATAGAACGGAATATTATATATACTATGACGGCGAAATTGTTACAACCTTATTAGGAGGAAAAAAATGGGTAAAATTATAGGAATAGACCTCGGCACTACCAACTCCGTTGTTGCGATTATGGAGGGGAATGAGCCAAAGGTAATTATTAATGAAGAGGGGAGCAGGCTTACTCCTTCGGTAGTCGCTTTTACAAAAGAGGGAGAGATTTTAGTCGGTCAGGTTGCAAAGAGGCAGGCGATAACAAACCCTGAAAATACCATCTACTCTATAAAGAGATTCATGGGCAGGCGGTATGATGAGGTCTCAGAGGAGACAAAAAGGGTTCCTTATAAGGTTGTAAAGGGGACGAATGGCGATGCGAGGGTTCTCGTCAGGGATAAGGAGTATACGCCGCAGGAGATCTCTGCAAAGATACTCCAGAAATTAAAGGTTTCTGCCGAGGCATATCTTGGTGAAAAGGTTACAGAGGCTGTAATCACAGTTCCTGCATATTTTAATGACGCACAGAGACATGCAACAAAGGAGGCGGGAAAGATTGCGGGACTCGATGTAAAGAGGATAATAAACGAGCCTACTGCATCTGCACTTGCTTACGGTCTCGATAAGAAAAAGGATGAGACGATTGCAGTCTATGATTTCGGCGGCGGGACATTCGATATATCAATCCTCGAGGTCGGCGATAATGTTGTAGAGGTAAAAGCTACAAACGGAGATACGCACCTCGGCGGCGATGATTTTGACAGGCGGATCATGGACTGGATGATAGCGGAGTTTAAGAAGGACCAGGGGATTGATTTAAGCAAGGATGTGATGGCACTCCAGAGATTGAAAGAGGCGGCGGAAAAGGCGAAGATAGAGCTTTCGTCCACAATGGAGACGGAGATAAATCTGCCATTCGTTACTGCCGATGCCTCGGGACCAAAACACTTGAGTATGAAGCTGACAAGGGCGAGATTCGAGCAGATGAATGCAGACTTGATTGAAAGAAGTTTTAGTCCATCCAGAAAGGCATTTGACGATGCAGGGCTTGACCCGAAAAAGATTCATGAAGCAGTGCTTGTCGGAGGCTCTACAAGGGTTCCTAAGATTCAGGAATTGGTCAGGCAGTTCTTCGGCAAAGAGCCTCATAAGGGCGTAAATCCTGATGAGGTTGTCGCACTCGGCGCTGCTGTTCAGGCAGGAGTTCTTGCCGGAGAGGTAAAGGATATATTGCTCCTCGATGTAACACCGCTGTCCCTTGGTATAGAGACGCTCGGCGGGGTTATGACCCGTCTTATCGAGAGGAACACTACAATACCGACAAAAAAGAGCGAGATATTTTCTACTGCGGCAGACAGCCAGACAAGCGTGGAAATCCATGTCCTTCAAGGAGAGAGAGAGATGGCGAGGGACAGCAGAACCCTTGGAAGATTCCATCTCATTGGAATACCGCCTGCGCCAAGAGGAATGCCGCAGATAGAGGTTACATTTGATATTGATGCAAACGGTATTGTAAATGTATCTGCAAAGGACTTAGGCACAGGTAAAGAGCAAAAGATAACCATTACCGGCTCAAGCACCCTTACGGAAGATGAGGTAAAGAGGATGGTGAAGGAGGGTGAGGCGCATGCAGAAGAAGATAAGAAGAAAAAACAGGAGGTGGAGGCGAGGAACCAGCTCGATTCTCTCGTCTATACCACTGAGAAGACCCTGAATGAGAATAGAGAGAAAGTCTCGGAACCTGACAGAAAGGCTGTTGAAGACGCCGTGTCCGATGCGAAGAAAACCCTTGAGAGCGGAGATGCAGACAAGATGAAAGAGGCAATTGACAGGCTTACAAAGGCATCCCACAAGATGGCTGAGGCGATGTATAGACAGGCAGGCGCCGGAAAGGGAGCAGAGGCAGGTAAGGGACATGAAAAGCCGAAGGATGAAGAGAATGTAGTTGATACGGAGTTTGAAGAGGTTAAGAAATAAAACTAACAACTTACAACAGACAACAGACAACTGAGTGATGCTGAGTTGTAAGTAGTTAGTTGTTGGTCGTAAGTTAATCAGAGGGAGGTGTTTTTTATGGCACTGGTAAGATGGGAGCCATTTAAAGATTTACTTTCGATTCATGACAGGATGAACAAGCTCTTTGAGGACGCTTTTTTCCGTGCCCCGGGTATGGAAGAGGGAATAGCAAAGGGGACATGGGTGCCTGCAGTTGATATTTATGAAACACAGAATGATATAGTGCTTAAGGCGGAGCTGCCGGGACTTGAGCAGAAAGATATAACCGTAGAGGTGAAAGATAATATCCTTATTCTGAAGGGAGAGAGAAAGTTTGAGAAAGAAGTAAAGGAGGAGAATTATCACAGGATAGAGCGATCCTACGGCACATTCCAGAGGGTATTCACCCTTCCGGGCACGGTTCAGCAGGATAAGGTAAAGGCTAAGTTTAAAGACGGTGTCCTCGAAATCACCATGTCTAAGGAAGAGAAGGCAAAACCGAAGATGATTAAGGTTGAAGTGGAGTAATAAAGGCAGGGGTTAGGGGTCAGGGATTAGTAAAAGCTAACCTGTTGACCCCTTTTTATTTAAAGATGATAAAAAAAATAATCATAGGTATCGGAGTTATTGTGTTTTTAATCGGACTTATTCTGCAGTCAAAATATTTTACTCAGGGATATACGAAGTTTATAGAAGGCGAGGGTTATATAACATTTATGGCAGGTTTGATAATAATTATACTCGGTTTTGCATTTAACCTGCTTACAGGAGATATGCCAGATGAAGGAAGAAGTAATAACAGCTAAAAAAAAGGAATCCGAAGAGCCTGAAGCCCCTCAGTTCACGGTAAAAGATAAGAGGTTCTGGGCAACAGAAGAGAAGGGAGGGGAAGCCCCTGTTGAAGAGAAATTGCCTACCTATGTGGAGCAATTGCAAAAACAGGCTGAAGAGAGTGAAAAGAAATTAAAGGAGTATATTGCCGCCTACAAACAGAAGATGGCTGAAAATGATGAGTTCCGAAAGAGGCTTGAGATAAATTACCAGAAGAGGGCAGAGCAAATAAATGCAGATTTTCTCCTCAATCTCATTCCTGTGGTAGATAATCTTGAAAGGGCGATCTCCTCTGCCGAAAAGGTGAAGGATTTCGATTCCCTGCTGCAGGGTATAAAAATGACCCAGACACTTTTCTTAAACCAGCTCAAAAACAGCGGGGTTGAAAAAATAGAAGCCTGCGGCAAGACCTTTAATCCTGAAAACGAAGAGGCTGTAGAGGTAATAGAAGTGAATGAAAAAGATAAGGATAATATAGTAATAGAGGAATTGGAAAGCGGGTATAAAATAAAGGATAAACTTATCCGTCCTACAAAGGTCAGGGTTGGAAAATATTCTGACAAATCATCCGCCGCTGGCACCACAGTCTAAATTCCTGCCGTTTAACCTAAAGAAATCAAAAAAACTATCCATATAGCTACAAAAATGACAATCCAGAGCATTGACACTATCTGAATATCATGCAATAATTTTTTTTGCAGTAAAAACCTGATATTAACCACTGAAACACTGAAAACATTGAATTGAAAAATTCTTTTCTGTGCTTTAAGCGGCTTCAGTGGTGAAAGGGTCTTATTAATCAAAAAAGTGTGTAATTATACAGAAGTGTGTAATCCAAAAGTGTGTCATGACACACTTTTTAAACACTTTTAAAAAACACTTAATTTATAACCTATTGTTTTTCTTGTTTTATTTTGTTTATCCAAAAATGGTATAATTCTTGAATAATATTTAAAATGTCCTTTGAAACTGAAGCCGTTGCTTAGACAATTTAGAGAAAATGGAAAAACAAGATATGAATAAAACAAAAACTAAATGCCCTTTTCTTGAAGAGCCTGATGAGGATTGTTACTGTTTTAAATTAGACAGTAAGAGTATAAGAGCAGTGATATATTACTGCGGCAAAAATTTTGAGGAGTGCTCGGTTTATAACGAATTATATGTAATGCGGCAAAACAAAAGAGATTAGATGTGCGGGAACGGTGAGATATATGAGTCATAGAAACGATGAAACTGACAGTAGACATATTCTTTATATTGATGATAGTCCTGATATAAGAAATCTACTGGAATGTCTTTTAAAACTTGAAGGATATGAAACATCTTCTGCCTCGAACGGTAAAGAGGCTATAGATTGCCTTGATAATAATTCATGTAGTCCTGACCTTATCTTGCTGGATATAGAAATGCCGGTAATGGATGGGTATCAAACATGCAGAGAGATACGGAGCAGAAAGGGATACGAAAAAATACCGATTATCATAGTAACATCGCTGCGAGACAGCAATACAAAAGAACACATGCTGTCTCTGGGTGCTAATGGCTATATAGAAAAACCTTTTAATACTATAGAGTTGTTAACCCGTATAAAATCTCATATAGAAGGAAGTGTTGACCGACTAATAATTAACCCCGCCTAACGCTCCATATACTTTAATCGGTAGCACGGTAATATGGATTCATGGTATATTAAGCCATGACTCCTTTTATCTCCTTCATAGGCAAATCGAATAGCGGTAAGACCACATTTCTTGAGAGGCTTATACCCGAGCTTACAAGAAGGGGCTTTAGGGTAGGGACTATAAAGCATGATACACAGCACGGCTTCGAGATAGACAGGGAAGGTAAGGACAGCTTCCGACATAAAAATGCAGGGGCGGTAACGACAATCCTTTCGTCGCCAAAGCGATTGGCGGTTATAAAAGATGCAGAAGAAGATGCACCCCTCGATGAGCTTTGCCTTAAATACGGAGACGGTGTGGATATAATTCTGGCGGAAGGTTATAAGAAGGGGGAGCATCCAAAAATAGAAGTAACGACTGAGAAATCCGCTGATGAGCTTTTCTGTAACCATGATAAAAAAATTGTTGCATTGATTTCCGATAATGATTATAATATAGCCCTTCCTGCTTTTAGGAGAGATGATGCCGCAGGTGCAGCAGATTTCATCATAAAGAGGTACCTGGACCAGAGGAGGTACGGGTATCTCTCCCTGCGGGTCAATTCCCGTTCAGTTGTTTTAAAGCCTTTTATAGAAAATCTTTTGCGTGATGCTATAAAGGGGATGATTTCGTCCCTCAAGGGTTGCGAGAAACCTAAGGATATCGAGATTAAAATAGAAGAAGAAGACACAGATTTACACAGATGAACACAGATAAATATAATTAAAATCTTTATCCTGATTTTTCTGTGTTTATCTGTGTCCAATATTTTCTTTTTTCTCCATTTCCCCTATTTCTCCATTCTCCTTAATCTTTTTCTTTTGTTCATGAATTTAAAGTTTTACACCATCGCTTCAGGAATTACCTTGCTCATAACGCTCATCAACCTGCCCTTCGGTTATATCAGGTCAAACTCCCCTGCTTTTTCGCGGAAAAAGGGGAGGTGTATATACATACCTATATTAATAAGCATTGCCATAAGAAAAATCCTGAGCTTGAATTATATTATCATACCGTTCATGGTCGCAGGAACAATCGCCGGACAAATTATAGGAGCAAAAATCAAAAAGAGATAACCGTTTAGCCGCAGACTTACACAGATAAAAAACAAAATAAAAATATTAATAATCACACAAAGACTTAAAGAATAATAAGAAATAAAATAAATCTTTGTGTTCTTTGTGGCTTTGTGTGAGGAAATAAAAAAAAGATATTTTTTTTCTTGCAATTAAATTTCATTTGTTATATAAAAGACACCCTGACTCAAATTTAAAATTAAAAATGCGGTATAAGGAAAATTTTTATAATCCACCGGAAAAAATTTTAACTTTGGAGTAATTCTTGAAGGTTCTTTTTTCTTCATGGCATGACGAGGTTATTGATAACAGGGGTGTCGAGCCTGCCGACTGGAAGGACGGCTCCAATCTGAATCTGCCCGCCGATTTTGATAAAGAAAATAATATAAGTGCATTCATGGGATGGAGCGGGATAATTCTGCTTAAAGACTCTGTAAATATAGTGGATATGTGCAGCCGCTATATGGAAGAGGTGCAGAAGGAGTCCTGCGGAAAATGCTTTCCCTGCCGCATCGGAACGGCTGTGATGGAACGGCTGCTGAAAAAGATAGCAAAGGGCAAAGGGGAAGAAAGAGACCTCATCCAGCTTGAAAACCTCGGAAAAGATATTTCAGATACCTCGAAATGCTCCATCGGACAGACTGGACCGATACCGATACTACATGCCTTAAAATATTTCAGAGACGATTTTACAAGGGCAGGGGGGATTAGTAACAGCACCCGATACGAGGCTAAATGGACTGCCCCGTGTTATTCAGCCTGCCCGACAGGAATGGATATACCTGCCTACATTGAATTTATAAAGGAATGGAGACCTCTGGAATCTTTAAAGACAATAAGGATGGCGAGTCCTATGGCAGCCTCTCTCGGAAGGGCGTGTTTCCATCCCTGCGAAAAAAGCTGCCGGAGGGCGAATGTAGAGAAAGCCATATCAATTTGCAAGCTCAAGAGATTCGCATGGGACTATGAAGACCTCCGTTCCCGTTTCGGAGAACGGGACAAGCCTGTTTTAAAACCTGCTAACCCGAGTAAACACAGTAAAGAAGATAAGGTAGCAGTGTTTGGCGCAGGTCCTGCCGGTCTATCCGCTGCATACTATCTGGCGATTAAAGGATACAGGGTTACTGTATTTGAATCGCTCCCTGTCCCAGGCGGCATGATTGGTGTTGGTATTCCTGAATACAGGGTGCCGAAAGAGGCGATTCAAAGGGAGGCAAATTTTATCGAAGATATGGGCGCCGAGATAAAATACAATACACCTGTTGGAAAAGACATAACTATTCCGCAATTGAGGGAGCAGGGGTATAAGGCGTTTTTTATATCTACAGGCGCACATGTCTCCAAAAAAATGGGCGCAGAAGGAGAAGAAGCAGGATATAACGGTTTTGTAAGGGGCATTGATTATCTAAGGGACTGCGTAATTACGAAATGCTATCATGTAAAGGATAAAAGGGTTATCGTTGTCGGCGGCGGCAATGTGGCGATGGACTGCTGCAGGACGCCTATAAGAAATGGCGCAAAGGAAGTTACTGTGGTTTACCGGAGGACAAAAAAGGAGTTGCCTGCCGATCCGCATGAGGTGCATGAGTCGGAGGTTGAAGGTGTAAAATATTTATTCCTGTCAGCGCCAAAGAGGATTGTGGCGGAAAACGGGAATGTAACCGGACTTGAATGTTTACGGATGGAGCTTGGAGAGCCTGATGCAAGCGGAAGGAGAAGGCCTGTAGAGGTTAAGGGGTCGGAGTTTATCGTCCCCGCAGACATAATCCTTCAGGCAATAGGGCAGGACTGCGACCTCTCCGTACTGAACGACGTGGAGGGTATTAAATTGACAAAGTGGCAGACGATTGAAGCAGACCCCGATACCTTCCAGACGAATATCCCCTATATATTTACCGGAGGAGATGTATTCAATGGACCGTTGACTATAGTTGATGCTGCCGGAAATGCGAGGAGGGCTGCAGAGAGTATTGACCAGTATCTCAGCGGTAAGCCTGTATCCCTCTCAATCTCCGAAAAGATGGATAAGGTTATTAAAAAACTTGGCGCCTATAATAAGAATGAAAAAAT
>JACQEW010000101.1 GCA_016200365.1 Nitrospinota bacterium | reverse complement strand
TCTGAAACAAATTTATCTATCTTTGATACTTCTTTATTTGTAAAAATTTTAGTTTTCTTTAGATTTTTTACTATCGTGTCAGGCAACTCACTAATCCCTTGTTTAAGAGCCATAAACATAGTGCGTTTGGGTTTTCCATTCTCATTTTCATGTTCACTCATCTTCCCCATTCTAACAATCATTCCCCTGATAAGACTTCCATATTCAGCTTCCATCTGGACAAATTTTGGAAATCTGCTCTTAACACTCATGGTATCGGGATTCTCAGCATGCACACCGGCTACCAGAGGGGCAGCAATTTTATCAAGCACCTCATGACCAAGGCGGCGGCGGACGAACTCGGATAAACTCTCGTCTTTATCCGACTTCTTTCTGGGTATGAAGGGCTCCATTGCCATTCTCAGTTTTCCTGGCAGAGAAATAAGATTACTCATGATGAGAGGAAACATTTTTGTTGGTATCATCAATATAACCCCCTCCGGCAATTCGTGGAGATGTCCTTTCCATAGGATAAAGGTTTTCCTGTATTCATCGTTGGTGCAGAGGAGGCTGTCATTCATTCCCAGTTTTTCGCATAATTGAAGCGCCCACGGTTTTTCTGAAAGAAAGCAGTCGGGACCTCCCTCGATAAGGACATCACCTTCTCTTTCAGTTATAATATTTCCGCCAATCCTGTTATTTTTTTCCAACAAGGTGATGGAAACTGATTTCCCCTTTTTTTCAGCTTCTTTCTCAAGGCTGTATGCAGAGGCAAGTCCTGTTATACCGCCGCCGATTATTGCAATTTTTAAAATACTCATATCTGACTAAATCGTAAAAACTTTTTTTTGAGCGACTTTATATTTTTTCTTTTAATCCCTAATGTAAAAATATCAATTAAATAGTATAAAAAAATATCGGAAGCGAAAAAAAAAGAGTTTTTACGAAAGTATCATATCTATCAAAACAAAAAAGGGGTTAGAGATTAAGAATGAGGGTACAATTTTCAGCCCCTAATCCCTAATCCCTAACCCCTCTTTTGATATTATACCTCTAATATCTCCTTATCCTTTTTTGCAGTAATCTCATCCACCTTCTTTATGAATTTATCCGTTATCTTCTGTATCTCGTCATGAGCCTTTTTATGGTCATCCTGTGATATTTTTTTATCCTTTTCCAGAGCCTTAAGATGCTCCATGCTGTCCCTTCGGACATTTCTTATCGCCACCTTAGTGTCCTCGGCGACCTTCTTTACCACCTTTACAAGCTCCTTCCTTCTCTCTTCGGTAAGAGCCGGTATGGAGAGACGGATAATCTTACCGTCATTAGCCGGGGTCAATCCAAGATTAGAGGACAGTATTGCCTTTTCTATAGCAGGGACGGCGGATACATCCCATGGCTGGATTGTTATAAGCCTGCTTTCAGGGACAGAGAGCGTGGCAACTTGATTCAGGGGGGTAAGATTTCCATAATAATCCACCTTTACTCCATCTAACAGGGCTAATGACGCCCTCCCTGTCCTTATGCCTGCCAGTTCCTTCTGGAGAACTGTTATCGAGGACTCCATCTTTTTATTTGTATCGGTATAAACATTCTGGATCATTTTATAATACCAGTAAAGTCGTTCAAAAAGACTTTACTGGTATCCCCCTTTAACCCCCCTTTACTATTGTTCCTATCTTCTCCCCTGTTAAAACCCTTTTTATATTTCCCTTTTTCATCAAGCTGAAAACTATTATAGGAAGGTTATTATCCCTACATAAAGATATGGCAGTTGCGTCCATAACTTTCAAATCTTTCTGCAGGACATCCATATATGTAAGGTCGGTAAACTTTACTGCATTCTTATCTTTTACAGGGTCAGCGCTGTAAACCCCGTCTACTTTAGTCGCCTTGAGTATGACATTGGCATTTATCTCTATAGCTCTCAAAGATGCTGTAGTATCAGTAGTAAAATAAGGGCTGCCTGTTCCGCCGGCAAATATTACCACCCTCCCCTTCTCCATGTGCCTTATAGCCCTGCGGCGGACATAGGGCTCGGCTACCTGCCTCATTTCAATAGCCGTCAGCATTCTTGTATTAACGCCTTCTCTCTCCAGAGCATCCTGCAGCGCCAATCCATTGATAACAGTCGCCAGCATCCCCATGTAATCCGCAGTAACCCTATCCATCCCGGCATTTGCAGCAATGGAGCCTCTGAATATATTCCCGCCCCCTATTACCAGCGCCGTCTCGATGCCCATTTCATGAATCTCTTTAATCTCGAGGGCAATATTTCTTACAACTTTCTGGTCAATGCCGTATCCACCCTCTCCGCTTACCGCCTCACCGGTAAGCTTCAACAAAACTCTTTTAAATTTTATTTTTGACAAAGGCTATTTCCCTAATTGAAATCTGGCGAACCTGTTTACTTTAATATTCTCCCCTAATTCTGCTATCCTTTTTGCAATTAATTCTCTGATGGTAATATCCTGATCCTTAACAAAAGACTGTTCAATGAGACAGACCTCTGTATAATACTTTCCCATCTTACCGTCGGTAATCTTCTGTATCACGCCTTCAGGCTTGCCCGACTCCTTTGCCTGTGTAATATAAATATCTCTTTCTTTGGCAATAACTTCGGGTGGAATATCTTCCTTTTTTATGTATAAAGGACTTGCAGCCGCTATCTGCATCGTAATATCCTTTGCCAGCGATTGAAACTGGTCTGTCCTCGCAACAAAATCCGTTTCGCAGTTTAGCTCAAGCAAAACACCTATCTTTCCGCCAGGATGGATATATGAAGATACTGTCCCTTCCGATGTGGTTCTATCAGCCTTTTTAACAGCCTTTGATAGCCCTTTCTTCCTTAAATAATCAGCCGCAGCTTCAATATCGCCTCCTGTTGCCTCCAGAGCCTCTTTACACTCCATTATCCCTACACCCGATCTTTCCCTTAATGTCTTTACCATTTCAGCGCCTACTGCCATTAAATCCTCCCATAAATCAGTAAGTAGTAGACAGTATACAGTAAGCAGTTACTGCCTACTGCCTACTGCTTACTTCTTACTTTTTAAGTTTAAGCCTGTGCCAATATTCCTTCAATTTGCGGTGCAAGCTGCGGAACAGCGCCAACAGATTCTAACGCAGCCTCCTCCGTATCTGCCTTAACCCTTTCTTTTATAGCTACTGCCTCTTTACCTTCCAATACGGCATCTGCCATCTTTGATGCCATCAAGCGAATTGACCTTATTGCATCGTCATTGCCCGGTATAACAAAATCTATTCCCTCCGGGTCGCAATTTGTATCTACAACCGCTATAGATTTTATTCCCATCTTTTTTGCTTCATAGAGGGCTATCCTCTCCTTTCTCGGGTCAATAACAAATATGGCTTTGGGAAGCTTGCCCATATTCTTAATTCCACCGAGGTATTTATCCAATTTCTTAATCTCCTTTTCCAGCTTTATGCCCTCTTTTTTTGTAATGACGCTGAAGCCGCCGCTCTCTTTCCTGCTTTCCAGCTCTTTAAGCCGGTTGATACTCCTCTTGATTGTATCGAAATTGGTTAGGGTGCCGCCAAGCCATCTCTGGTTCATATAGAACATACCGCACCTCTTCGCCTCTTCTTCAATCAAAACCTGAGCCTGCTTTTTGGTCCCCACAAAGATGATATACTCTCCGCGGGCAGCCGTATCGGTTACAAACTTCGCAGCCTCTTTAAACTTTTTAAGGGTCTTCTGGAGGTCAATGATATAGATACCGTTTCTCGCTCCAAAGATATATTTCTTCATCTTGGGATTCCATCTCTTGGTTTGATGTCCAAAATGAGCCCCCGCTTCCAACAACTCCTTCATTGTCATAGCCGACATAATTTCCCTCCTGAAAAAAAACTTGTTAATTCTTACCTTGAATTTTTTATTTATATCACAAACGACCTTGCTTATGCAATAATTTTTTAGCTTCTGTAACTTGCGTTTATTTTCACATATTCATAAGAAAGGTCTGTTGTCCATACAGTTGCCTCTGCATCGCCCGTCCCTATGTCAAGAATTATATTTACCTCCTTCTGTCCCATTATCTTCCTGACCATTTTTTCCCAATCTTCTTTAACAAGGCTGCCGTTTTTCAATATCTTTTGCTTCCCTATCGAAAGCGATATTTTTTCCATATTGAATCTAACCCCTGAATTTCCCGCTGCACACAATATCCTTCCCCAATTCGGGTCTTCTCCGAACAATGCAGTCTTTGCAATCGAAAGGGCAATCTTTTTTGCATCTTCAAAATTCCTTGAGCCTCTTACCTTTATCTCTACAAACTTGGTAGCCCCCTCCCCGTCTCTTACAATCATTTTTGCAAGAGTGGTGCTTACATAACTCAGTGCATCTAAAAACAGATTAAACTACCTTGACCTCCTGTCAGTAATAATTTTATTGCCGGCAAGTCCGTTTGCCAATATTATTACGGTGTCATTCGTGCTTGTATCATTATCTACAGTAATCATATTAAATGACCTGTCTGCCGATTCTTTTAATGCAATTTTTAAGAGAGGGAGCGATATTGCAGCATCTGTTGCCATAAAGGAAAGCATGGTGGCAAGTCTCGGATATATCATACCTGAGCCCTTAGCAATCCCCCCGATCCTTATCGTCTTGCCGCCGCTTATGTATTCTACGGAGGCAATCTTAGGTGCGGTATCGGTAGTCATTATCGCCTCTGCAGCATCTAATCCCCCGGACACATCTAACCGTTTAACAAGGGCAGGTATGTTTTTCTTGATTTTTTTAACAGGTAATGGAACCCCTATCACTCCTGTGGACGCTGCTAAAATTTTCTCAGGAGGCACTCCGAGAGATTTGGCAGCCAGCCCTGCCATATCTTCTGCATCTCTGTAACCTGCGTCTCCTGTGCAGGCATTGGCATTGCCGCTGTTTATGATTATACCCCTCGCCATCCCCCTTTTAATATTCCTCTGACTTAAAATTACAGGGGCTGCCTTTACATGATTTACTGTAAACACACCTGCCGCATAAGCCTCAGCCTCAGAGACAATCAGGGCAAGATCTTTTTTCCCGTTATTTTTAATCCCGCATGATATGCCCGACGCCAGTATACCCCTTACAGCCGTTATGCCGCCTTTTATCTCTTTCATAAAAAATCCTTTTATCCGCAGATTTCGCAGATTAACGCAGATTAAAACAAAATATTTTTTAAAAAATCTGCGAAAATCTGCGTAATCTGCGGATTATTCAGTTTTTTATTCTTTTTTTGTTTTTCTCTGTGTCTCTGCGTCTCTGCGGTGAAATTAAGTCTTTGTTCATTTGTCTTTGTTCATTTACCCTTTGACAAGGCTATTTATAAGTTGCTATGATTATAGCAGTATTAATAGATTTTTCAAGGACATTCTTATGGAGATA
>JACQEW010000100.1 GCA_016200365.1 Nitrospinota bacterium | reverse complement strand
GCAAACCACATACCTTTGAATCAATTGCACGCATCTTGGGGATAGTTTTCAGTGGAATAATATTGATCGCAGGCATGGTCTTGTTCATTTTCAGGATAGTAAAACCACCTGAAACCTGAAACGTATGTTGAAAGCACTGATCATCATCGGAATTTTTGTCGCAGTTTTCATCTATGCCTATAGATCAAACATTGAGCGAGCACAACAACTCGAAGCCTTTGCGACTGCACGCGGCTGGAGTTACTCAAGACTGGATAAAGTTGGGATGAAGAAACGTCTTGAAACAATGTATCCAGATGAAAAATTCAGTTTTGAAAACGTCATGACAGTTGAAAACGGAACTGGCGAATTGCTTTTGTTTGATTGCGGTGTCAGCAAACGGACCCGTAATAATCCTTATTTCACCATGGGTGGGCTGATCGAAACGCCAAAAATAGCCGCCAACACGCCAGCGATTGGAATTTTTCCGCGCTCCGAAATTGATAAATTATTAGACTTCGAAGGTGTTGAGGTTGGCAGCCAGGAATTCAGCAAAGTTTTTCATGTATCAACTAAAAACAAACAAATGGCTGAGCATCTGCTCAATTCAAAAATTCAGTCTGTGCTTTTGAATCATGAGGCTCATGTTGAATGGAAACCAGTTCGTCTTGCCATTGGCAACGGAAGAATCGTTGTGTTTGTTGGAATAAATCGCGGCGATGAAGCATGGCCCATAATTATTGAACTGCTGAAAGACCTCGAAAAATCTATATAATGAACCCTTTTCTTTTTCTTATTATTTTTTTGAGTGTCAGCCCTGCCAGTTCACATGACAAAAATATTCATGAAGTTCGTCAGCGGATTAAAGAAGTCTTCGGAGTAACGCTTCCGAATAGCGTTATGCCTGCCAAGGCTTTAAAAAAGTTTTGTGACAACCAAGCGCAAAAAATTATGTTTGCACGAAAATCATTTCTATACGCGCATCAAGTATTTCAAAAACCAAAGTCATTATCTGGAAATGAGCGACTATTAGACTCAGCCTACCGACAAGGTTGGGCTATTTATGCAAGTGAGTTGATGTTTCCAGGCTTGCCGGCATGGAAATACCTCACACCTTGTGAAAAAAGCGATGCCAAGCAGGATCTCTTTAAGAAAGCCGAGCCCACTATAGCGCAAGAATTGGCTCAAAATCTAAATTCGAGCGACCAACAAACATGGGAAAAGTATTTCTCAGGGTTTTCTACACCAAATTCTCCCTGGACACAGCAAAGCGGGGCATTTCTAGGCTATTATTTAGCCAAATCACTTGAAGGGCAAATGGATCGAAAAATGATCCAACTTCTTACTTTTGACGAGTTCAAAAAGCTATTCCCTTCCTGGCTTAAAGAGGAACCAAAAACACACATGACGAAAACAAAACCAAGCAAGGTGAAAATGAAAAAGAAATCAAAAGATTCATCTATTGGGATGGCGACAATGGAAAGTTCTGATGATCTACGACTGACTCTCAGAGCTGAAGGCCAAGGCAGTGTCGGTGACGCATCTTTTGTTTATCCGAAAGGGCATCCAAAATATGACGAGATTCTAAAACATATTGGTGGTCTAAAACCTGGCCAGTCAAAGCCTGTTCCACCATGGGATTCAAATTGAGCACTGGGGCAAGTGGGTATTTCTTCATTGGAATGGTGCTAAAGGGGTCGCACCTTTCATTTTGACAAGGCAGAGTAAGTGCCTCTGTCATCTGCTCCATATTTTTAGGTACTGCTATACAGACATTCACATTAGGATTACTTAGGACAAAGCGGTAGCAGTCTGATGCCATTGGTGTTATCTTCCCTTTTGGCATCTTAATCCGATGTGCCTATGATTCAGTAAGAGAGATATGCCGGACTCTTCCCGTTTCAAGACATAACGGGACAAGCTTTGAAAAACCAGTAATGCCGGGGATGATAATCGCTGTTCAAACCTTTTTAAGATAACCTCGGATGGCATCCACATCTGCACGCATTGATGCCTGTCCCTGTATGCAGGTAAGCAGGGAACCGATGGTGTATTTGATATAGAAGTAGGTGTTAGGTGTAGGTGGTTAGGTGGTTAGGTTTAAAACCTATAATCTATAACCTATTCAGAGGAGACTATCAAGTTGATTCTCTCCTGGCAGCATACAGTCCCCCTTAACAAAGGGGGATGAAGGGGGTTGTTTCCATGTCCATCATGAAACCCGTATCTCAGCAGGGGATACTAAACCGACATGACAAGCCTTTGTCGCCCCCGCTGATGAAAATTGTATTTTCACGGTAACCTAAAGGTTTGAGTTGCAGTAACACAAGGCTTTAGCCTGACAAGTCAAACCTGATGGGGAGGATTTTCATCCCCCTTTGTGAGCCAAAGGCTCGTGAGGGTTTCATCAATTGCCTTCTGGATTTCAATTGTCTTTTTGAGAGAGGTGATAATATTGCAGTAATGTTTTATGTCATTGAGGGATAATCTACTACCCTTTCTATCCTTTAGCCATTTGTCGCAAACCTGATAACCGCCAATCTGATATTCCAAAATATCCTTTGTAATCCCCTCAAAATACTGGTTTTGATTGATATAGAGACGACTATTTTCATACCTGATCTTTTCAACCTTATTATCACCCTTACCCTGAAACTTTACAACCCCCTTAATCCCCCTTAACAAAGGGGGACTTAGGGGGTTGTTGTCCTTTGTTAAGGGGGACTCATGGGGTTGTATTTCTTCTGATTTTAGTAAATGCAAATCAATAAGTTTTTTCCCGTATTCTGCCATCCTGCTGAAAAGCTTGTAGTCTTTTGTAAAGGGTATTCTTGGAAAATCTATCCTTAAAAATTCAGCATACTTTGTGCGGTAGATATTTGAATAGAGGATAGCATAGATATAAAAGAAGATTTGCTCAGGTGTGAGTTCCCTCACTTTGTTTGGGACAAGCTTAAAATCCTTTATTAATTGCTCAACTATTATTGGCGACAGATTTGGCTTTTTCATTAAATAATCTGCCTGTGGCTCAAAGAGCATCATGACTCTACCAAAAGATTGTTTTTTAGGATTATCTTTTTTCTGGTAAATATACAAGGGCAAAAGAAATGCTATGCCTTTGTTGCTAAGTGTTACACGACTTTCAATAATATTATTTGATACAAAGACATGATTGAAAACTCCTTCCGCAACCTGTCTAACTGTAACCAACCCCAAATTCTCCTGCATCATATGCTGCATGACTTCTTTCCGAGCTCGTTCTATAACTGCATCGTGATAGAATATCCACTGTTCATCAAAAGGACGATATAAAATCTTCGTGATTAAATTCTCCCAGTTTTCATCTTTCCTTAAATCTTCTCTTGCGTCTTTCAATTTCCAGTTTGATTTATCTCTTAAATTAAAAGTTTGCCTGATAATTTCATCTGGGAGCTTTTTATCAAGAAACATCCTGATGCGTCTTTTAAGAGTTTCTTTATCAAAGTCTATAACAAAATTATCTCTTGCAGTAACTATCCCTACACTGTTTACAGGGAAAATGTCGGTTATCTTTGGATAACTTTCATATACATTTAAGAGTTTCTCATCTCTTGGGATAAAGAGATAAAATTCGGATTTTGGCTTTAGCTTTTTCCATTTTGTGTTTTTTATATCATGGTTTTCCAGCCATTTGTATTTATCTTCACGCAGACCCCAAAGCTCAGAGTGAAAGACCTTGCAACCCTCATCCCTAACGAGTGGTGCATTCGGGGAACGCACCCTACTCTTTTTTATAAAAATCGCAATGGCAACCCCCTGCTGAATATCAAAAACATTTTCATCCTTAGAGCCGTCAGGGCATTTCTCTTTTTTAAGGCTGTTGCCATGAATATCTAAGATATAAATCTCATTAAAGCTATTCATCAAGGACTGACGCATACCCCTGAAGGTTGGATTATCGAGGTAACTGTGGTTTGTTATGAATCCTAAAATCCCTTCGCCTGCATTATCAATCTTCCATTGGGCAAATCTGATAAATTTTACATAATCATCCTGAAGCCATTTTGGATTTTTCTCGCCGAGAGGCTTTCCATCAACCTTATAATAAGCCTTAATCTCTGTTGAAATCCAATCTCCGATATTGGTTGAATGTCCTGAATATGGCGGGTTGCCGAGAATTACAAGAATAGGCTGTTCCTTCTTAACCTTTCCTGCCAGATGAGATTCTTCGGAGAGGGAAGACATACCCGGGAGTTCTGTCTGGGCAAGTTCTTCCATCTCTAATGTATTCGTCAGGTAGAGCTTAAATCTGTCATCTCCATGGAGCCTGTATCCCAATTCCTCAAGAAGAAAGGACATCTTTAAATGCCCTACTGCATAAGGCGCCATGATAAGCTCAAAGGCGTAGAAGTTTTTAAGGATATGCTCCTTTATGAATTTTTCCTTTCCACCTTCACCGTATTTATGGATAAATTCATCAACCGATAGTTTAGACGCCTCGGATAAAAATGTAAGTGTCCCAGCAGCAGGGTCTAATACTGTAACTGAATTACTTGCAAACCCATCCCTTCTGTTGAAGTCGTCTTTCAGGATATTATGCAAAGAGCGGACAATATAGGAGACTACTGGCTCGGGGGTATAATAGACACCTCTCTTTTCCCGTGTTTCAGGGTCATATTCAGAGAGGAAGGTCTCGTAGAAATGGACAATCGGGTCTTTCCCTTTCCCTTCATGAAAGTATTGATGGAGTATCTTATTTGTATCGGTAACTGACAGGACTTCTGAAATATCATCAATTATCCATTCCATCTGTTGAAGCTTTCTGTTAAATCCCCCCTCACCCCCCTTTTCTAAAGGGGGGACGGAGGGGATTACACGGGTGCGGGCAGCAAAGAGTCCATAAGTAATAGTCTGTGAATAAAGGTCTGCAAAATCTTCTTTTGAGAGATTACTTATAAGATATTTCCTGAATGCCTCGTAGAAGCCTGATATAAAGTCTCTCCCTTTTATTTCTTCTCCTCTCAATTCCTGTGTGATGACTTCATCTTTTAAAAACCTTGTCCTCTTTGCCAATTCAAGTGCAAGTGTTTTTGCATCATAGACTTTTGGCAGAGAAAAGGAGAAAAATTTTTGAAGTAAGTTAAAAAATTCGGCTTCCTTTTCTATCGGCGGGATAGTTTTGAGTTTATGAACGATAAAAGGTCTGCTGATAAGGACTTTATCAACTAAATCCCCATTACGATATAGTCTGAATTCAAAAAAGTTTGTTAGTATTAGGTTTGGAAATGTTTGAAGATAGCGTTTTAATTGCTCCGTTGTTTCTATTTCATCTAAATGCTCAACCGTTGGTGCTTTGGCTTCAATATAGCCAACAATATGCTGTTTTCCATCCCAGATTCTGAAATCTGGATTACCTGCTTCTGTTCCCTGCTTACTGTCCACAGGGACAAGCTTTTTTGGAAGGGTTGTTATATGGGTATCTCTTTTACTCTCCTGCACAATATACTCCTTCAACAGTCCTTCAAGGCATGAGTAATAACTCTCCTCTCTTGCATCGCCGCGATTGGCAATTTCAAATATTTCCTTCAGATATGATTTCAGCAATTTTGTATTCACAGCAAATTAAATATAACAAAAAATGGATGGCATAAAAAGGGAAATCTGTCAAAGGAATGACTGCCCTGCGGAAAAAATTACCGTCAAACCTTTGGATTTACACCATAAGCATAGACATTGAATAATGCTAACTAATTGGTTTTACGATAAAAGTTTCATTGGCTTCGATTTGGCATGCTTTTTGAAAAAACTATATTGCAAGAGAATTTTAAGGGAGGTGTTTTATGAGCAAGAGAGATGAAATGATGCATTATTTAAATCCCCTGCATGTCTATTGCAGGCTGTGCAGGATTTTCAGTAAAGAGAGGGCGCTGCAGTTGGCGATTGCTTACGAGTTTTACTTTTATCGTCCGTGGTTAGGCTGGTAGGTTCATACTTCCTGTTCTATAACCTTCTAAATCTACGGTTATATATTTAAAGCCTATCTCTTTAAGCCTTTTTGAGATGGTTTCGGATGTGCCATTATAAAAGAGCCTGTTGATTTCGTCTTTTGAGACCTCTATCCTCGCTATAGTTTCATGATGTCTTACCCTTACATGCCTGAATCCCATAGAGAGCAAAAAGTCCTCTGCCCTGTCAACCATGCCGAGTTTATCGGGATTTATTTCATTCCCGTAAGGGAATCGGGATGCGAGGCATGCAAAGGACTGTTTATTCCATGTCGAAAGCCCCATCTCCTTTGACAATATTCTAATATCCTCTTTTGTAAATCCTGCCTCTTTTAAGGGGCTCCTGATATTCAATTCTTCTGCTGCCTTTCTCCCCGGTCTGTAGTCGGAGAGGTCATCGAGATTTGAGCCGTCGGCAATGAATTTTATATTTTCCCTCTCTGCAATTTCCTTTAGTTTATGGAATAATTCTCCCTTGCAGTAGTAGCATCTATCAGGCGGGTTATCTCTAAAACCGGGTATATCAAGCTCCTCCGACTCTATTTTTATGTGTCTCGCACCGATTTCTTTTGCCAGCCTCTCCGCCTCTCTCAATTCCCTTTCAGGATATGTGCTTGAAGTGGCGGTTACTGCGAGGACATTTTCACCAAGCACATCCTTAGCCACTTTCAGAAGGAATGTGCTGTCAACCCCTCCTGAGAAGGCGACAATAAGGCTGCCCATTTCTTTTATTATCTCTTTCAGCTTTTCAAATTTTAGATAAAGCTCTTTTCCCATTTTTAAAATGTATAAGAAATTATATATCCGCAGATTTCGCAGATTACCGCAGATCACCCCCCTCTTTCCCCCCTTTATGAAAGGGGGGATGAAAGGGGGGTTAAAAAATCTGTGTTAATCTGTGTAATCTGTGGATTGATTAAGCTTTTGTTCTTTATTCCAGCTTGTTCATCACCAATCCCGTGATAAGCTTGGGGTAGAAGAAGGTTGACTTCTGGGGCATCTTCTCGCCTGCAGCGGCAACAGCCTGAACTTCCTCTATCTTTGTCGGGTTTAAAAATAATGCTAACTGATACTTGCCCTCCTTTACCCCTTTTATCGCCTCAATCTCGTTTACAGTGTAGGTTATATTCTTCTGCTCGGAAAGACTCTTCTCGCTTATCCCGAGAACCTTTTCAATCAGGAGGGTATGGAGGATTGTAACATCGAGGGTCTTCCAGGCAGGATGTCTTGAATTTTCAACATACTTCTCCAGCATACCTCCTTCTTTCAGGGTTAGCAGGAAATATTCATTATCCCCAAGATACATACCGAAGACATGCCCCTGCTTACTACTTGCAGGGGCAGGCCCATTTTCCCCTCTATTCTTCATTTCCAAGAAAAGTCTTTGTCTTACATCCTTTTCTTCGTCTCCGTTAAAAGGAAGACTCTCTATATTAAAAAATTCCCCTGCCTCCTCTCCTATCCTTTTCTTATTAAAATTTTCCAGGCTGCTTACCAGCCTGTGGATCGGCAGGATAGAGAGCCCCTCGGAATTCGTATTTGTGAAATACATCATGACATGGTTGAAAGGCTCGTCCCCGATAAAACCATTCGGGGACAGGTCTCCTGTAAAATTGGGTGTCTTTTCCCTCATCTCGTTGCGGTAGTTGATTGCAGTCTCATACCGGTGGTGACCGTCTGCAATAAATATCTGCTTATCGGCCATCTGTCCGGTAATTATCTGTATTGCCCTGTTTTCTCTTATCCCCCATAGCGTATGCCTTACCCCAACGTCATCTGCTAAATCATAAAGGGGGGGCTGTCTCATGGCATCCCTTAAAATCGAATCTATCCTTTTAGACGGGTCTGAGAACAATCCGAATATCGGGCTGAAATTTGCATTGCAGCTCCTTATAAGCTTCAACCTGTCTTCTTTCGGTTTAGCAAGGGTGTTTTCATGGGGGTGTATGCCCCCCTCTCCGAAATCCTCCAACTACATTATTTTCATGCCGTTGATAGAGATTCTCCTGCTCCTCCGGCGATATGACATCGTAGGGCGGTGCGACCACAGCCTTTATATCTTTTATCTTCTCGTTATTGTATAGAATGCCTTTAAAGGGCGATATATTTGCCATACAGAATGTTTATAAAGTTTATAAAGTAAAAAGTTTATAAAGTTGTTGAACTTGATAACTTTATAACTTCGATAATATCAAACTTTTTCTATTTATGCACCATGTTTTTTGTGTTATAAAGATAAAGACCTGATTTTAACCGCAGAGACGCAGAGGCACAGAGAAAAACTAACAACCTACAACTGTTGTTAGTTGTTAGTTGTCGATTCTTCCTCTCTGCGTCTTTGCGTCTCTGCGGTGAACTATTACAATTTTTGTTTTAAGGGGGTTGTATGGATAAACAAACAAAGGGATGTGTTCTTGTTGTAGACGATTCGCATTTTATACGGGCGCAGATAAGAAAGGCGATTGAAAAGGAAGGGTATTCGGTGCTCGAAGCGGAGAGCGGCGAAGAGGTGGTGAAAGGGGTAGGTACGGGATATTTCGATAAAAATAAAATTGACCTTATTGTTCTGGATGTTGCCATGCCTAAGATAGACGGTATAATGACTGCGATTACCCTGAAAAACAGCCCTTATGCAAATATCCCCATTATATTCAACAGTGCAGTAGATGATAAGGGAACGGTGATAAAGGCGATAAAAGTCGGGGGAGCGGATTATGTAATAAAATCGGGGCATCTTGATTTGTTAATCGGAAAGGTCAATAAAACTATAGAAAAATCAAACCTCGTCCAGCTTAAAATCGGCGAGGAAAAGCTTGTATTCGATTTCCACACATATTTGAAGCTCGAGGTCTCCCTTGCAAAAAGGGCGAAGCAGCCCATATCCGTATTAATACTCTCCATGAAAGAAGACGGTAAAAACCCTTTTCCCGAAGCAGCGATTACAGAGGGCATCAATGCCGCTAAAAGCAAATTGAGGGACATAGATACAGTAATCAGATTTGGTCCTGCAAATATATTTTTTATATTTCCCGTTACAGGGAAGGAGGGCTTAAAGGTGGTAGAAAAAAAGGTCTTGGATATTATCGGCGGGCATAAGTTTACATCATTAGGCGACAAGACACCTGCTATCTCTTTTAAGGCAGGAAGGGCTGTGTTCCCCGATGACGCAGACACATGGGAAACACTGCTCGAAAGGGCACAGGAAGAACTGTAATAAAAGTGCACCAGTCACCAGTGCACCAGAGCACCAGTCACCAGTGCACCAGAAATATATTCTTTACTGGTGCACTGGTGACCTTGTAATTATGAAACAGGATGAGATTAGAAGACTGGTACAGAAGGTAAAAAAGCTTCCTACCATTCCGGTTATTCTGGAGAGTATCCTCAAGTTATTGAAAGACGAGGAGGCATCGGCGGATAAGCTGGCGGAGATTATATCCCGCGACCAGGCAATTGCATCAAAGGTCTTGAGCATCGCAAATTCCGCTTATTACAGCCTGAGCCAGAGTGTTACCTCTATCTCACATGCTATTTCTTTGCTCGGATTTACAGCAGTTAAGAATATCGCCAT
>JACQEW010000099.1 GCA_016200365.1 Nitrospinota bacterium | reverse complement strand
TTTCAATAACATTCTCCAGTTCCCTTACATTGCCGGGCCAGTGATATTCTTTTAAGGACTTCATCACCTGCGCGGTAACACCACTAACCTCTCTATGATATAGTTTATTATACTTATTTATGAAGTGGTGAACAAGGGCTGGAATATCGTCTTTACGCTCCCTTAGAGGGGGTATTCTTATAGAGACAACACTCAGCCTGTAAAAGAGGTCATCCCTGAAATTCCCTTCTGTCATCTCTTTTAACAACTCCTTGTTTGTGGCTGCAACTATCCGAACATTAACCTTTTTTATCTCAGTGCCTCCGACAGGTCTTATCTCTCTATCCTGAAGCACCCTTAATAGTTTCACCTGCAGGGCAGGGGACATCTCGGCTATCTCATCAAAAAATAATGTCCCATTAGATGCCGCCTCAAAAAGTCCCCTCTTTGATTCTACAGCCCCGGTAAATGCCCCCTTTGTATGACCGAAGAGCTCGCTCTCCAGCAGGGTTTCCGGTATGGCACCGCAATTTACGGGGATAAAAGGGCCATCATTTCTCAGGCTCTTTTGATGGATAGTCCTTGCTACAAGCTCCTTACCTGTCCCGCTCTCTCCTTCTATGAGTATGTTGCAATTAGTGCCTGCTATTGTTTCTATCATTCTATAAAGTTCCTGCATGGCCGGGGTGCCGCCCACAAAAGCCCCAAAACTTTCTGTCCCCTCCGCCAAATAACTTTCTGTCCTTAACAGCCTCTGCTGGGAGATAACCTTCTCAACCACAGAACGAATATCGGATGATTCAAAGGGTTTTGCGAGATAGTCTTTCGCCCCTTTTCTCATAGCCTCAACCGCTGTCTCCACACTGGAATAAGCGGTAATCATTACTGTGTCGAGACCAATGGCTGCTGCCTCATCCAAAACCTCCATGCCATTTTTACCAGGCATTTTTATATCTAAAAGGAGGAGGTCAAATGGGTTTTCTCTAATCATCGCCATAGCCTCCAGCCCATCCTTTGCTGTGAAAACCTCATACCCTTCCTTCTTTAAAACTTTAGAGCAGAGGTCTAATGTATCAGGCTCATCATCGGCTATAAGAATTTTATATGGCATATTTATTTTCCGGCAAGGTAATTATAAATGTGGCGCCTTTCCCTGCCATGCTCTCACAATCTATTGTGCCTCCATGATTTTTTATAATGGTATGGCTTACCGATAGACCCAAACCGGTTCCCTTCCCCGGTTCTTTAGTGGTAAAGAATGGGTCAAAGATTTTGTTTAGATTCTCCTCCGGAATTCCACAACCGGTATCAGAAACCCGAACTTTTATCCAGCCGTTATCCCTGTATGCCTTTATAGTAAGCTCTCCTCCATTATCCATAGCCTGGCAGGCATTGAGAATCAGATTTACAAAGACATCCTCCATCTGCCCTTTATCGCCATTTATATATAAACCCGATTCTATCTCTTCCATAACCTCAATCCTTTGAGATGAAATGGGATGATGACACATAGAAAGGGCATCCGCCGCCGCCTCTTTTATATTTACAGGCTCAATCTTTTTAGGTGTCTCTCTGCCAAAATCAAGAAACCTCTTTACTGTTTCCTTACACCTCTTGGATGCTCTGGCAATTCTATCTAATTCTTCTCTGCCCTTGTCACCATCCTGCGTCTCTTCCAGAAGATAGGTAGCATAACCGAGGATGGAATTTAACGGGTTATTTATCTCATGTGCAATACCAGATGCCATATGTCCCATAGCAGCCATTTTCTCGGACTGGATCAGTTTCTCCTGAAATCTCTTTTCCTGCGTAATATCCTTAGCAATATGAACGGTTCCCACTACCTCCCTCCTCTCGTTGAAGATAGGAAAGGTCGTGGTAAGGAAGATTCCCTCCAGATTAGGATATTCCGTCTCCGCCGTAGCAGGTTGTCCTGTCTTCAAGGTTATAGCATGTAGACAGTCTTTAGAGGGTCCGTTAGAGTCGTGAAATATCTCCCAACACCTTTTCCCTCTCAGTCCATCGGTTGTAGTGCCAAGTCTATGGGCAAGGGCAATATTGGCTTTGACAATCCTGAAATCCCTGTCATGGATAGTAATTAAGTCTGTTATAGAGTTGAAGGTGTTTTCCCACTGGAGGTCAGCTTCCTTTAGACGCCTGACCATCCCCATAAAACTCCTCTGGAGATGACCTATCTCGTCCTCTCTGGGACTCTCGGAAAAATCATCGAATCTTCCATAGTCAATAATATCCATTGCCCTCGATAGTCTCCTTATAGGTCTAGTCATCGCATTGATTCCAATGACCATCAGAAAGATCGAGCCTGAAATGGCAATGATAGTCAGAAGGAATATCCTTTTACCGAGGTCGGTCAGCTTCTCATAAAAATCCTTTAAGGAAAACTCTATCCTTAATGTAGCGAGCCTTCTTTCGCCAATCATCAGCGGTGTTATTGCCTCTAAAATAGGTCCCCTATCCTTATTCTTAACCTCCCTCACAAGGGTAGCCTCATGTGCAATGACTTCTTTTGAATCTTCATAAAACTTCCCATGCTCAAAGAGGTGGCAGTGTGCCATGACCATTCCGGTATTATCAAAGATGATGATTGTAAGTATGTCCTTTTCTTTATTTAAAAGGTCGCTGATATAATGGTCAACGACCCCTGTCTCCTCTATAAGCCCTACTTCCTGATAGAGGATGGCATTGGTAAAATTTATCCCTGCTGTTTCTACAAGCACCACCGCCTGATTTTCCTTATCCTTGAGATAAAGCGCCTTCTCTCTCGAAAGGATGGCATAACCGATCACACCCATAAAGATGACTACAAAGAGAGTAGCGGATATGATTGCCTTACCCCTTAAAGAAAAGAGAAATGTCTTAATCCTCATCATCCCTCAGATACACCCCCTGCCCTTTTAAATAACCTATCATATTTCTAATACTATCAAAGTCAGAATCAGAGGCATCGGTAAACCCGTATCTTATCTCCTCGCCCCATTCCTTCAGTTTAGGGTCTTCATGATTAAGTTTAAGAAGGGCATTCCTGACAGAATCAATAATCTCCTGCGGCGCTCCTTTTCTAACAACGATAGTCAACTCTGGAATAGGCTCGGAGATAAAGATAAATTTAAGCCCCTTATCCTTATAAGAATAGGCAATGGTATCTATAACTGCCCCTGCATCATAGCTCCCTTTTAAAACCTCCCGCACAACCGAGTCATGGTACCTCAGATGAAAGTACCTTGAGAAATCCTTTAAATTAACCCCATTATTATACAGGTTATAAAGAGGAACAACAGCCCCAGAGGTTGACCACCTCGATGCAAAGGCAAAGGATTTTCCTTTAAGCCCGGAAATATTGTTAATCCCCTTATCCTCCCTGGTGATAATAACACTCTTATAAAAAGGCTTACCCTGTGGGTTAAGGGGTTTAAGAAGGGGAACAACCTCTGTTTTCTCACTGGTTAAACAATAGCTTGCACCACCCAGAAGGGCTACATCTATTTTCCCTTCCTGTAAAAGACTGATAATACCTTTGTAGTCTTTGGTCAGCCGCATCTTAAATCTATAAGGGGTATTGATGGAAAGATAATCCATGAGAGGCTGAAATCTTTCATATATGAGCTGGGGCGTGTAGAGGGGGATAATGCCAAAGGCGATTATAGCTTTTTCCGGCGGGTCTTCTGCTAACGCAGGTATAGAACCCAAAAACAATAAAAGCCCTGTAATAACAGGCATGAGAGCCTTTTCAAAGAGAGTCTTCATATAATGAGTGATAAACAATGAGTTTTTTACTCGTTACTCGTGCCGTTACAACTAATTCCGCCTAAACCCCGTTAGAAATGTCCTATCAGTCCGTAATATTTCTAACGGGGTAAAGATAAATTTTACTTTTTGAGACGGATAGCAGTATACAGACGGCTTATGTTGTCCATATCAAGTTGTAACGGCACTCGTTGCTCATCGCTTATTTTGTATACGCCCATATAAAGGCGATTAACCCCGTTAAAATAAACTTCCCGTCTACTACGGCTTCGCAGGATAATCCCTGCGAGATTATTCTTTTATGGTAGAGGTAAAGATAAAATACCGTATATATAATAGTAATTATAAAAAGATACCCGATACCCGATGTCCATCCTAATTTTGACGAGATGAAAAGTCCGGCGGCAGCAATGCCTGCAAGGGTCAGGAGAAAGACCTTTGTCTTTTCTTTGCCGATTATTATGGGGATTGTCTCCCTGCCTACGAACCTGTCTCCCTGAATATCCCTTATATCGAAAAGCACAGACCTTATATAAGAAATCAGGAAGACAAATACAAAGGAGATTATTGCGGCAAAACCAAATCTTTCCCATCCGCTAAAAGATACAGGAGCAAGGACACATACAGTCGCCCATGCAAGGGCAACAAAAATATCCTTAGAGGCAGGAATGTCCTTTAACCTCCGGTATCTCATGTATTTTAAAATGTAAGGGGGAGCGATTTTAACGCTGTAAGCAACCCCAATGCAGGCGGAGACGAGCATTATCAAAAATGGCGTCAATCCTTTCAGTAGGGATAAGAACAGGGAAATTACCAACGATGCTATGCCGGCTGCCAATAGAATATTTCTGTTTTTTTCATAAAACTCCACCCTGTCAGGCTCATTAAGCCTTACGCTTTCCCTGTCTGACAGATGATTGATGTTATACATGGAAAAAAAATAAAGAAAGGATAAGCTCATAAAATAGAAAGACGGCTCTATACCGCTTAAAAGAGATGTTCCATAAGTCAAGAAGGCAGAGCCTATAGCTATATATATGTTGCTCCTGATAAAAAATTCTGCCGTGCCGTATATATATTTTCTAATCCCCCTCCTCTCCATCCTTTTGATACCCTCGAGCTTCTTCATCACCCTCATAATCATCCAGTTAGGGGTAGAAGCGCCGGCAGTAACTCCGACCACATTAAACCTTGAAAGCACAGACTCGTCCATTTCAGCCTCGGTTTCTACGAGGAATGTCGGTCTGCCCGTAGATTCGGAGAGGCTTGCCAGCCTGGCGGTATTTGCGCTGTTTTTTCCGCCCACCACAATCATCGCATCCACTTCCTTCGATAACTTTAATACCTCCTCCTGTCTCTCCTCTGTTGCATCGCATATAGTATCTGCAATTACACAACCGGCGTATCTTTCTTTTAGTTTATCTGTAATTTCTCTGTATTTTGAAACATTAAGAGTCGTCTGCCCTACAACACAAACTTTCTCCATTGGAGGCAGTCTATCTGCATCTGCTGCCGAATTAATTACAAATCCCCTCCCCTCTGTAAATCCCATGAGCCCGACTACCTCTGCATGCCCTTCATCGCCGATGATGACAGTGTAGTAACCCCTGTTTGCATATTTTTTTATAATTGACTGCACCCGTGCAACAAGGGGACAGGTAGCATCATTTATCCTCAGTCCTTTTGACTTTATCTTTTGTCTGACAGCAGGGGTTATACCATGTGTTCTTATTACTATCCTACCGGACTCAAGGTTGTCCACATCTTTAACTACCCTTACATTCTTAGACTCAAGCATTTCTATTACCTGAGGATTGTGAATCAGCGGACCGTAAGTATAAAGTCCGCCTTTCTCTTCTTCAGAGGCGTCGAGGACAATATCCATCGCCCTCTTTACACCCATACAAAATCCTGCTGTCTTTGCTAATTTAACCTGCATAATTACCTCTCAAAAACCCTTCAACTCCAACCACCCCTTCCCCTCCTTACAAAGGAGGGGCTCAAGGGGTGGTTACAAATCCATTGCATCTACCTTCTTTTTTACCACATCATCCATAGAAATCTCAGGCGGCCACTCCCTAAAATGTCCTTCCTCTTTTAATTTTCTGGTGGCATCTATTGCGAGTTTTCCATTTAAAAAATAAAAATCTCTCTTTGGGTCTACATTGTTAAAGAGCTTCCACATTATAGTAGAAATATCACTTACGGCGATACCATTGTCCAGCACTATTAATATCTTTATGAAATCGGGTATTAATTTAAAAATATCCTCGGCAATAATCTTTGCATGATAAGGTTTGGTCTTCTTTATTGAAATAAAAACAATCCCTGTCTTTGCATCTTCCAGTGGAATATTTACGGCGATAATATCGGGTATTTTTTCTTTTAACTGACCACTGACTGACGACATGCGAGACGCCTGTCCTACCTGACTCCTGACTCTATATCAACATTATTTAACAGATTTAAGGCAGCCTCTCTGTAATCATGCACATTAATTTCTTCATCTACCAATAATATCATCTTTGAAAAACTCATCTGCCCTGAGCCCCAGAAAAAATCCATAAGTTTTTTCGCATGCATGGGATACCGCTTTCTCATCGAAACTATAACGCAATTATGAAAGACCCCTTCCCACGGAAGGTCTATATCAACAATCTCAGGATTTAATGCCTTAAGCATTGGCAGGAATATCCTCTCCGTTGCCTTCCCCATATAGCAGTCCTCCATCGGAGGTTTTCCAACGATGGTTGTAAAGTAAATGGGGTTCTTTCTGTGGGTAATAGCAGTAATATGAAATACAGGGTAATCACCTTTCAGAGAATAGTATCCTGTATGGTCTCCAAAGGGTCCTTCCTCTCTAAATTCATCCGTCTCTACATAACCCTCGAGAACAATCTCCGCTGTCGCAGGCGCCTCCATATCAATGGTCTTACATTTAACAAGCTCAACTCCCTTTTTTCTTATCATGCCTGCAAAGAGAAGCTCATCAACACCATAAGGGAGCGGGGCAGTTGCAGAGTATGTTACAACAGGGTCTGTCCCTATAGCCACCGCTATCTCCATCCTTTTGCCTGCCTTTCTATACTCATCATAATGGGCAGCGCCGTCCTTGTGTATATGCCAGTGCATGCCTGTAGTTTTTTTATCGTATACCTGCATCCGATACATACCTACATTCCTCTTCCTGTTGGATTCGCTTTGCTCACCACAGGCTTTCAGGCTCTTTGTAAAAACTACCGGGAGGGTAATAAATCTCCCGCCATCGAGGGGCCAGCATTTTAGTATGGGAAATTTGAATAAATCTATGTCATCACCGGTGAGAACCACTTCCTGACAGGGTGCGCTGCCTGTAATAATCTTAGGCGGGTAATGGGATATTTCAAAAAGCTTAGGTAAGAATTTTATTTTTTCAAGTAAATTTGCAGGAGGCTTTATTTCAATCAATTCCTGTATATCCCCGGCAATCTCCTCTGCATCCTCCACGCCGAGAGCCATAGCCATTCTTCTTTTACTTCCAAAGGCATTGATGAGAACGGGTATATCGGAGCCATCTATATTCTCAAACAAAATCGCCTTACCGCCTCCGCCAGGGATGTGCATATCCTCATTTTTACCACAAAAAATAAAGATTTAATGTAATAGTTCACCGCAGAGACGCAGAGGTGCTGAGTATGGAAATTAATCAAATAACAGAAAAGATAAATGGAATCAAGCGTATTGCGAATAGACTCTAAATTTTCTCTGCGTCTTTGCGTCTCTGCGGTGAACTATTACGGGGCATGGCATGCCATGCCCCAAAACATTATATCTTCTTCTCTTTATCTCCGCCTGTCTTCATCTTCTCCATCGGACAGTCGGGTGTTCCTGCTAACGGGCAATCCATCTTTTCTTTCGGCTGTCCCATCTGCTCCTGATGGGATTTCATCATTTCATCATGCTTCTTTATCAACTCCCCTATTTTACCGATGATAGCATCACACTTATCCTTTGCTGCTTTATCAGTAACTGATTCCTTAACCACACTTGAGAGGTCAGCAACAGACTGCATCAGGTCATTCATCATTTTATGATGCTCTGCCTTATGCTCCATCATCTTGCCGCCCATCATGCCGTGGGGACCGGGTTCCATACCGCCTTTCCCATGAGCAAAGACATACCCTGCTGCGCCAACCGACAGAGCCAAAAACCCTGCAATCAACATTCCTGAAAGCTTCATTTTTTCACCCCCTTTCAAAAATCAAGAATAACAAAAAAGATTATTAACCACAGACCTTATGATTAAAAAGTAAAGAAGCAAGTCTTACTTTCAGGTTATACTCCTTGAGATAGATAACCATAATCGAAAGGAGGCTTGCATGAATCATCTTAACAGACTTGATTTTAGTGGTCAAAAGAT
>JACQEW010000086.1 GCA_016200365.1 Nitrospinota bacterium | reverse complement strand
TAAAAAAAGGCTTTAGCAAGGAAGCAGAGGTTATTCCCCAGTTCGGTGTTAACCCTCAAATATTTAAAAAGGACGATGTCAAATGCTTAAAAAAGGAATTGAATCCGGAAAATAAATTTACAATAGGTTTTGTCGGCAGACTTGTTCGGGAAAAAGGAATTATTGATTTACTCGATGCCGTGTTAAATGCTGGTTTTGACTCTCACCTGCTTATTATTGGAGCCGGACCATTAAAGAGTAAAATCATCGAGAGGACAAAAGGTGCAGGTATCAGCCATAGAGTAAAAATTATTGACCGTGTCCCCTCTCTCGAAATTTATAAATATTTTAACTGCATGGATTGCCTGGTGCTTCCATCGCTTACAATGCCAAATTGGAAAGAGCAGTTTGGGCGGGTTTTAATAGAGGCAATGGCATGTGAAGTGCCGGTTATCGGCTCGAATTCTGGTGAAATCCTAAATGTAATTGGAGATGCCGGTTTAATTTTTAAAGAAGGCGACACAAACGACTTATCTTCAAAAATCAACTTGCTGATAAATAATGAAGATTTAAGAATCAAGCTGGGTAAGAAGGGCAGGCAAAGGGTTTTGGAACATTTTACACAAAAAATAGTAGCTCAAGAGACTTATAAAATTTATAAAAAGATTTTAAAATCCGTGTAGTCTGCGTAAAGAGGGGTCAGGATTCAAAGACCTCTTTTAAATCTACCTCTAATCCATTTATAATCTTCGACTTTACAACCCCTGTCTTTCTTCCCTTACAGAACTCCCTGTAAATGCTGCCTTCAAGGGTTAGAACTTCTATAACCTTCTCCTGCGGGAAGACCAGCCAGTATTCCTTCACTCCGTACTCTTCATATATATCCCTTTTCTCCACTGTGTCATAGGATGCAGATGAGGGTGATACTATCTCAACAATTAAATCAGGGCTCCCCATAATTGCAGCTTCTTCAATGATGTCAGTCCTTTCTTTGTCTATAAAGAGTATATCAGGCTGGACAACTATATCTTCTGATAGGACAACATCTGTGGGGGCATAAAAGAGATCGCCGAGTTTTTTCCCTTTTACAAATTTTTGTATAGCAGATGCAAGATTTATTGACACTCTTTGATGAATTGTCAAGGGTGCAGGAACCATGATAAGCCCTCCTCTAAGAACCTCATATCGTTTATCATCATCTATCAGGAGATAATCTTTATAGGTATATCTATCTGGCGTAATTTCGGTGGAAAAACCTTCTATCTGTGTGTTCATGTTCGAAATACTATCAAAAAACCCCTGAGGATGTCAACCACGAGAGTTTTGAATTTTTACTGGATTCCTTCATACAGCTTTTTTGCGATGAAGATGTCTACGAGTCTTTTGTCCAGACGGTTATCCTTTGCCTCGAATTGAAGTATCTGGAGGGCCTTGTCGAGGGGGACTGCCGCCTTGTAAGGTCTGTCGGCAGCAGTTAGGGCGTCAAATATATCCACCAGCCCTATTATTCTTGCCTGCATGGGTATCTGGTCGTCTTTCAGCCCTTCGGGATAGCCGCTTCCGTTCAGCATCTCATGATGGGTAGCAGCAATCCGCGGGACATTTTTCAGATTCTTTGTAAAGGGGATATTTTTTAATATATTGTAGGTATGTATTACATGGGACTGGATATTTTTATATTCTTCAGGGGTGAGATTGCCCTTTCTAACAGAGAGATTGATATACTCAAATTCCGTAAGGTAAGGCTCATCTTCACCCTTTGAGTTTATGAATTTCTTAGAGGCAATCTTTTTCAGCCGATCCAAATCTTCATCTTTAAGAAAGCCAGGCTTATTCGCCCAGTTTATGAATTCCAGATCCTTATCCAATTCCTGCAGGACAGAGTTAAGCCCTTCGTCGGGAGATAACACCTGATAGCGGACATCCTGATGCATATCCCCCTTTCCTAAAATTTCCAGCCTTTTCTCCATTGCCTCGTTCTTCTTCTTCTCTTTGATAAGCTGAAACCTGTTTCTGATTGTTTCTATCCTGTCATCATTCAACTTGTTCGCCTTTTCCAGCACCCACTCCCTTACACCTATCTTACCGATGTCATGTAGCCATCCGGCTATCCTCAACTCTTCCAATTCAACAGGCGAAAATTTCACAGTCGAGAGGAGACCTTCCTTCTCTTCGTTAATCGCCTTCGCAACTTTTATTGACAGCTCGGATACCCTGCGGGAGTGACCTGCCGTATGCGGACTTCTGGCATCTATTGCAGAGGCGGAATATTTTACCAGAGCCTCGAAGAGGTTTTTTATGTCTTCTATAAGTTTCGCATTCCTTATGGCGATGGCAGCCTGAGAGGCTAATGAGGATATAAGGTCTTCCATCTCCTTCGGGTATGGAATTATCTGCCAGTTGTCGTCGAAGGCATTTATCAGCTGAAGGACGCCGATTATCTCTCCTTCATGGTCTTTCATCGGCATTACCAGCATGGATTTTGTTTTATAATGATTTCTTGTATCAAAATCACGGTTAAAGCTGTACTCCTCCTGTCCTGTTAATTGATATACATCGGGGATATTCAACGTTGCACCAGTAAGCGCCACATAACCGGAAATACTCTTCTTTGTCAGAGGAATGGGGAAAGGGCTGAATGCCTCTTTCTTCTTATCGCCGAGCCGGCGGTCAAGGGTGTCATTCTGCGCCACCTCAAAAATGAGCTTATCGTCCTCTTTTCTGTACAGACTCCCTGCATCCGAATTTGTAAATCCCCGCCCCTCTTTTACAATCATATCCAAAAGCAGGCGGAGGTCTGTCTGACTCGACAGGGCAATCCCTATCCTGTTGAGCCTCTTTATCCTTTCGTCTAAATCATTATAATTTTCGCCCATTTTTTTATTCAGAAAATTATAAAAAAACAATGAGAAAGGGGGAAGGCTGGTGAAATGGAGAAACCTATTGCTGGTTCAATCTTTTAGATTGAACCTTAATATTTTCTTTTTTCTCCTTTTCTCCCTTTTCTCCATTCTCCTTAATCTTTTTCTTTTGTTCCTTCCATCTCCCGAAGATTTTTAACTGTTACGCCCCTCAGCATCTCCAGCAGACTGTCTTCATCCTTTTCGTTAAAACGGCTGACTTCTATGGGTTTGTCTATAAAGATACGGATAATTCCCGGTCTTATCACGAATTCGCCCTTTTTTATCACATCAAAGCTGCCGCTGATGGTAATCGGGACAACAGGCGCGCCTGTTTTAAATATGAGATATAGACTTCCCCTTTTAAATGCCCCTATACTGCCGTCCTTTGTTCTCGTTCCTTCCGGAAAGACAACAATTGACCTGCCCCCTTTTATCTCCTCTACCGCCTTTT
>JACQEW010000085.1 GCA_016200365.1 Nitrospinota bacterium | reverse complement strand
GGAGATCGTGAGCCTGGCGATCCAGAGGTATGCCGGCGACTATGTGGCTGACGGCACGGTGACGGCAGTAAGCCTCCCCAACGATGAAATGAAAGGAAGGATCATCGGAAGGGAGGGGAGGAATATCAGGGCATTGGAGGTCGCAACAGGCGTTGACCTGATAGTAGACGATACGCCGGGGGCTGTTACCATATCCTGTTATGACCCGATTAAGAGGGAGATTGCCAGGATGTCTCTGGAGAGGCTTATATCGGACGGCAGGATACATCCGGGGAGGATAGAGGATGTGGTGGAAAAGGTGAAAAAAGAGATCGCCACTTCCATAAAAGAAGAGGGGGAGAAGGCAGCTTTTGAGGTGGGTATTGACGGCTTGCACCCGGAGGCGATAAAGCTCCTCGGCAGATTAAAGTACAGGACAAGCTACTCTCAAAATGTGCTCCAGCATTCAAAGGAGGTAGCTTATCTGTGTGGTATAATGGCGGCAGAGCTCGGGGTCAATATAAAGATAGCGAAGAGGGCAGGTCTTCTCCACGATATTGGCAAGGCAGTTGACCACCAGACAGAGGGAACGCATACGCAAATCGGGGTTGATCTGGCAAGGAGGCATAATGAATCGAAGGTAGTGATAAATGCCATTGCCGCCCACCATGAAGATGTAGAGCCTGAATCCGTGATAGCTGTTCTCGTAGCAGCAGCGGATGCATTATCGGCATCCCGTCCGGGTGCGAGGAGAGAGATGCTGGAAACCTATGTAAAAAGGCTGGAGCAGCTCGAGAAAATCTGCGATACATTCAAAGGGGTTGATAAGGCTTATGCAATACATGCAGGAAGGGAGATAAGGGTCGTTGTGGAGCCTGATAAGCTCAATGATTCGGAAATCATGTTCCTTGCAAAAGATATTGCCAAGAAAATTGAATCGGAGATGGCATATCCCGGCGAGATAAAAGTAACGGTCTTAAGAGAGGTGAGGGCAATAGAATACGCGAGATAGTGTCTGGTGAAAAATGACATTTTTTTCGCTTCCGTTATTTTTTCTTTTGCACTTTTTTAAAATTACACTATGGAACAAAAGAAAAAATAAAAAGTCGCTCAAAAAAGTTATTTTTCACCAATAACTAATAATTATGAAAGTATTGTTGGTTGGAGATATAGTAGGCAAGGTTGGCAGAAGGGTCTTATCGAATGTGCTTTTTAAGGTTATAGACCAGATGAAAGTGGACTTTACTATTGTCAACTGTGAAAATGCTGCCGGTGGTTTTGGAATTACGAGAGAGACAGTCAGCGAAATTTTCAAATGCGGGGTGAATGTCCTTACCTCAGGCAACCATATATGGGATAAAAAGGAGACATTGCAGTTTATCGTCGAAGACGATCGGATACTGCGTCCTGCCAACTATCCTGAAGGAGTTCCAGGCTCGGGGAGCGGAATCTTTGAGACAAATACAGGAAGGAAAATATGTATTTTAAATCTGGCGGGGAGGGTATTTATGGACAGTCTCGATTGTCCATTTAAAACAGCCGACAGGGAAATCTCAAAGCTCAAGGCATCTGTTCCTGCTTCACAGGGAAGGCAGATTATCATAGTTGATATGCATGCCGAAGCCACTTCAGAAAAGATTGCAATGGGATGGTATCTGGACGGAAGGGTCAGCGCGGTAATCGGGACACATACCCATGTCCAGACCGCGGACGAAAAGATACTTCCAAACGGCACTGCTTATATTACCGACGCAGGAATGACAGGTCCGATTAATTCGGTTATAGGCATAAAGAAGGAGTTGGCGCTGCAAAAATTTCTCACAAAAATACCCAAGAAGTTTGAGATGGCCGGCGGCGAGGGACAGTTTAACGGAGTTATCGTTGATATAGAGGAAAATTCAGGCATCGCAAAGGGGATTAAGAGACTGCAGTTGACAGGATAGAGGAAGTAAACCCAAATGGATTTTCCCTGCTTTCGGGAAACCCTACTAACCGAAAGGACATCAAGGATAAACCAGTGGGGGATGAACCCCCGCGCTACGATTCTATTATTTGGGGGGATGCCCCTGCATTTTCTGCTGGTTCAATCTTGTAGATTGAACCAAAAGGTATTCAGGCAGATAATTCTTGATATGCTCTTTTATTGTCCTCTGCCATCGCGGAGGAAGTTTTTTTAAATATTCCATGCTTTTTTTAAATTCTTGAGGACGTCCTTTGATTTCCCTCAATATTGATACAACCTGCAATAAATCCTTTTCCTTTTTAGATTGCATTTTTCTCGACCTCATTACAAGGATTTTGTGAAATGCAAAGACCCATGGATTGGGGATATAGTATTCAAAACCCTCTGCCTGCACACATACTTTGTCATCAAAGAGCATTTGCAAATATCTCAGAGGCTCGGCATTTATGTTAAGCTCTTTAATTAGTTCACACTGAAAAATGACCTTTTTTTCACTTCCGTTATTTTTTCTTTTGCTTTAATTTATTGAAATTATTACATTATGGAACAAAAGAAAAAATAAAAAGTCGTTCAAAAAAGTCATTTTTCAGTATCAATTAATTAAGGTTGCCTTATCCGTACCTCTGCCTTTTTCGGGGATCAGAAAATCTATCCTAAAAGTTCCGTTAGTAAAGTATGTAGAGCCGTCAGGATGAAATTCAGGAGAAAATCCTAAACCCGATAGGATATCCCCCATATTTACCTTTTTCCCTTTGTATGGATAAGGAACAAGAAAATCCATATCCTGTGTCTTAATCGTCGGCAGCTTAAACTTTAATGCCTCCCTGTATGCAGGCAGGCAGTATGAGCCTATTAGCAAAGATATAGTTTTCTTCAAGGGTATTTTTTACAACCGACATGATTAACTACATATTAACTACACCTATGTATAATGTCAATAATGTAGTTAAAATTATAAAATTGCCTTGACAAAAATTGCCTTTACTCTTGTTTAAAAAGCTCCGATAATATACAGTAATCGGTGATCAGCGACCGGTAATTCACATTCATTGCCGGCCGCTGACCAATAACCACTGTAATTATGCTGAAAAGGATTTTTGATATTCTCATATCTCTGACAGGGTTAATACTGCTTTTACCCCTCTTTGCAGTCCTTGCGATATTAATCAAGCTGGACTCCGGAGGAAGTGTTTTTTTCAGGCAGGAAAGGGTCGGCAAGGGGGGAAAGAAATTTTCTATCTATAAATTCAGAACACTCTTTGAAGGCTCGGAGGATAAAGGCCCGAAGATTACAACGAAGAATGACCCCCGCCTGACTCCTGCGGGAAGAATAATGAGGAGATTGAGACTCGATGAGCTGCCGCAGCTGATAAATGTATTAACGGGCGAGATGAGTATTATCGGACCAAAGCCCGAAATACCATCCATTGTAATGCTCTACACGGAAAAGGACAGAAATATCCTCTCTGTCCTGCCGGGCATTATTTCTCCAACCGAGCTTCTCGGCAGGAGCGAGTTCCGCAAGTTTCCCGAAAAAGTGGACGATGTGGAGGAGTATTACATAAAATTTATATTGCCGGAAAAGCTTTCGATAGATTTGGATTATGTAAATGATAATAAACCTTTCAGGGATTTAAGGTATCTGCTGTCAGGCGTAAAAACCCTTATCGCCGATTCTGTAGGGAAAAAGATAAAAATTAACGGCGATAATAAGAAAAGGATATTGATAATCGGCACAGGCGACGCAGGCGAGCTGATACTGAAAGGGCTGCTTAAAAATGCAGAAAAGTATCGGGTAATAGGATTCGTGGATAACGACCCTAAAAAATTCGGCGCAGCCATTCACGGCATCGAGGTGCTGGGCAGAATTTACGACATACCCCAACTGACAATTAAAAATAAAATTGACGAGATAATTATCGCCCGACCCGATCTGTCCTCTAAAAATTTGCGGGCGATAATAGAGTTCTGCAAAAAGGGGAATGTAAGATATAAGCTGGTATCGGCGGTTGAAGACCTGAAAAGCGGAAAGGTCAATATATCGGCGATAAAAAATGTTGATGTCGCCGACCTGCTCGGCAGGGAGACTGTAAAATTGGATATCTCCGCTATAAGCGGATTTATCAAAGATAAGGGTATACTCGTTACCGGAGCCGGCGGGTCTATCGGCTCCGAGCTCTGCCGTCAGATAATCCAGTTTCAGCCGGCTGCACTTACCCTTCTCGATAAAAACGAAAACTACCTTCACGAGATAGAAACAGAGCTTTCAGATTACGGCAATACCAGTTTTTACCTTTGTGATATAACCGATGAAAAAGATATGGATGCAATCTTTAAAAGGCATCTCCCGCAGATAGTATTTCACGCCGCTGCATACAAGCATGTTCCGATGATGGAGAGGCACAAGGAAAAGGCGGTTATAAATAATGTATACGGGACAAAAATGCTGGCTGACCTTTCGGATAGGTTCGGGGTTAATGAATTTGTCCTTGTTTCGACCGATAAGGCGGTAAGACCTGTCAGTGTAATGGGGGCGACAAAGAGGGTAGCCGAGCTTTATGTGCAGAGTCTGGTATCAGGCAGCAAGACCAGATTTGTTACGGTAAGGTTCGGAAATGTCCTGAACAGCCGGGGCAGCGTTATCCCCACTTTCCTTAGGCAGATAGAGACCGGAGGTCCGATAACAATCACCCATTCCGAAGCGAGAAGATATTTTATGACTATACCCGAAGCGGCACAGTTGATATTGCAATCGGCAGTCATGGGAGAGAGCGGCGATATATTGATACTCGATATGGGAAAACCTGTGAAGATTGTGGATATGGCAAAGGAGCTGTTAAAGCTTCATGGACTTAAAGCAGGCAGGGACATCGAGATAAAATTTACAGGCTTGAGACCCGGAGAGAAGCTCTTTGAGGAGCTGACAGTAAACGGTGAGGCTCTCCTCCCTACCTATCACGGCAAGATAAAGGTAATCAAGCCTAAGGGAAATAACTTTGAAGTCATGAATGGAAAAATTGAGGAATTATACAGGGCTGCGCTCGAAACAAAAACCTCTGAGCTGTTGGATAAGCTTAAAGAAATG
>JACQEW010000078.1 GCA_016200365.1 Nitrospinota bacterium | reverse complement strand
ATGTCCCATTTTTATAAAAATCTTGCAATTGTTAGAGAGAGTGGGATGGATATTGAGAGATTTATCTCCCCTTACATTCCCACGCAGATGGTTCGGCAGGCTCACCATGCAAGCGTGGGAATGAGTAATATAGACGTGCTTACCGCAAAGAACGGTTGCGTTACAGCAAAGTGTAATGGTATTTTGCTCCATAGCTCATACAATCCTATGAAAGAGGGGGATAAATTTGCAGAAACTTCGGATATTAAAAAAGGGGATTCTGTTCTCCTCTACGGTTTTGGAATGGGGTATCATGTGGATTCAATTTTAAAGGCAATAGGCAAGGATGGGAATATTCTTATTATCGAGCTAAATAGGGAGGTGCTTTCTGCAGCATTTGCTTATAGAGACCTTTCGGAGATGCTTTCTCATTCAAATCTGTGGATAATAACAGGCGATAATGAATCTGAAGTTTCTACGGCATTTTTGCAGTATATATCCTCAAACTGGGGCTCTCTGCCGGAGGATAATAAAAAGGTGGTCATATTCTCTCCCTCTTTGAAGTGCATGCCTCAAGGATTTGATGGTATAAGGAATGCCTTTAATATGCTGCTGATGGAGAGAAGGTTTCCAGCATTGCTCGGTGATATAGAAAATAGAAATCTTAGGTTGAACAGGGATGTGGTTTTAAACAGCGAAGGGGTTAAAGGGTTGTTTGGTAAATATAAAGGCATGACAGGGATACTTGTAAGCTCGGGACCATCTCTTGATATTGTAATTCCTGAATTAAAAAGCATGATGAGCTTGTCGAATCCATCAGGTAAAGCTGTTATCATGGCAGTTGACAGCGCCCTCCATGCACTTGTGAAAAATGATATAAAACCTGATTTTGTAATCTCCATTGACCCGCAGGATTATAGCTTTGTCCACTTGATAGATTACTTTGAAGCCGATATACCCCTTATATTTCTGCCATCATCAAATCCTGTGCTTGTAAAAAATTATAAGGGGAAAAAGTTCGTTGCCCTGAAATATGAGGGGCAAGGGGCAAGGGGCAAGGGGCAAGGGATAATAGAGGATAAGGGTTACACCGAAGGCGGAGGCTCTGTCTCCTGCATAGCGCTGGACATGCTTATAAAACTTGGTGCCAATCCTATTATTTTAGCAGGACAGGATTGTGCCTTTCCGGGTAACAGGTTTTACTCAAATGCTGTTTCAGAGGGAGAAAGATGGCTTGATAGTGTAAATGGCTTCTATTTATTAAAGGATATACACAATGAAAAGATAATAGGGCAGAAGATAATTTATGTAAGCGATAGATTCGGCAGGAAAATTCCGACCCATGAAAATCTGTATCGGTATATCCGCTATATAGAAGAGATTGTGAAAAAAGAAGGGGATATAAGTTTTTACAATCTCAATTCAAAGAGTGTAGGCTTCATGGGAGTAGAGGATATAAGTTCTTTAAATTCGGTAATTACGGGTTAGTGTCATGAGTATAGATTTAATTAGTGTAATTGCATTACTAATGGGTATATTGTCAATCGGATTTCTTATCCGTCTTCCTTGCAATGATTTTCCCATTGACTGTGATATAGGATTTTATACCTATACTGCATATTTCAGGAAAAGGGGTATAAGGCTTTTAAGGGGTTTTTGGGGAGGGTATCCGCCGACCATTCTTTATATTTATCTTTCAATTGAAAAGCTATTTGGTGAACATATAAGATATGTAAGGTATTTTTCAAATACTTATAATCTGCTAACTATACTGGCGACATTTATGTTTACAAATTATCTTTTCGGAACCCCTGTAGCTATTACCGCTGCGCTGATATATTCAGTATTTTCCGCCTCTCCATATCTCGGTGTTTATTCCTGCCATGCCGAGGGATTTTATATCTTGCCGGTAACATTAGGAGTCTTTGCAATGGCTCATGGTTTGTCGGATGGTCAGCCGGTTTATCTTCTGTATGCAGGTGGCTTCGTCGCCGCCTCTTTTTTGTTAAAGATTGTCAACATTGTATATTTTGCAGCCTTTTCATTGCTCCTTTTAACCCGACATAACTATCTTGAGGCAATATATTTCACTGTATCATTCCTTTCTACAATCCTTTTATATTCTCTGTTTATAACATGGACCTACAAAGGAGAAAATCGTCAGTTCTGGAATCAGCATGGGATAAGGCTCAAGATATCCATGAGCTATATAGATAATACATTAGAAGGTATGTGGAATCGTTTTAAGCTTGATTTCATTCCGATCTGGAGGGAGACATGGTCAGTATTGCTATTGTCCTCCATATTTCTACTGTATCTTCCTTTTAAGCTATCCGCTATTAGTTATCAGCTATTAGCTATCTGGGTATTGTCAACCGTTTTTATATTAGCTTCTCAGAGGGTTTTCTGGATGTATCACCATATACCTTCTATTCATGTGGCTTCAATTCTATCTGCTCTGGCAATCTATTCTTTGATAAGGGATTACAGATTAATCGGTTTAATATGTGTCCTTTCTATTTTAATACCAAATCTTTACAATAAGATAAATTTCTATCTCTTGTATAGAAAAGATAAAAGGCTCCCTTACTTTCAAAATTCAGACCAGTTTTTTTACATCCCTGAAATTGCAAGGTATATCAAAGAGAGGACAGCACCAGCTGAGTATATATATGTATGGGGACCCTTTGTTCAGATATATAGACTATCTGACCGACTGAGCTGTGAGGGTTTTCTGTTTCATTTCGTAAGACCTTACACATATTGGCATACCTATTTATTTGATGAAATAATAGGCGGAATCATTTCAAAAAGACCTGCATATATAGTATTAATCAGGCCGGATTTTGATATTGATGTTCTCAAACGGATTACAGGACTTGACTATAATATGGAACGGGTATTTTTTAATCGTTATAGAATTTATCGCTTAAAGGGGAAGATTGCCGATTCGATGAGGATAAAGGATATGCAGCAGGAGGAAAAATTAGAATGGCTTGAATCTCTTACACCCGGTTCGATGGATTACGGGATTGACAATTTCTACATAAAAAAAGGAATGTATGATACGGCTATCAAGGAATTTAAAGAAGGGCTCACATTGAATCCTAATGACCTTTTGATGAAATTTGAATTTGCAGAATTGTTAAAAAAACAAAGGCAATATAGAGATGCTATTAAGTTATTTCAAGAAATAGCAAAGAAATACGATAAAAAGGAGTGGCTTCATTTTGAGATGGGTGTTTCATATCGGGAGATGGGAGACATAGAGAATGCCCTGAAAGAGTTTGAAAGGGAGGAAAGATTATATTCGGGGAAGGCAGATACTCATCATCAGCGGGGTATTATTTATAGACTGCAGGGTAAATATGAGAAGTCGCTGACTGAATTTGAACAAGCGCTTGCTATAAATCCAAAGGTTGAATGGGTTCACCATGAAATAGGCGTTACATATTGGAATATGGGTGATATAAAAAATGCTGTAAAGGAGCTCGAAATAGAGGATAAATCCTATCCGGAAAAGGCAGTCACTTTGTATAGTCTTTACTCTATCTCTGCAGAAAACGGAAAAAGGGAATATGCCGAGGATGGTTTTTCAAGAATGCTCAAGAATAATGAGGCATCTATCGGCATCAAGGCAGGATGCTGTTTCCATTTGGGAAAGATATACATGGAAGGCAATAGAATTCATGAGGCTGTGAAGTTTTTTAGTAGATGTCTTGAATTGCTGCCTGAGCATAAAAAGGCAGCGGAGTATTTAAAACAGTTAAGAGCAATGAGCAATGAGCAATGAGCAATGAGTTTTTTTTGCTCGTTATTCGTTACTCATTGCTCGTTGCTTATTATGAAGATATTAATAACCAGAACAGTTCCCTTTCCTTTGTTTGAAAGGGCAATAAAGAGGGTTAAAGAGAAATTCAGCGATTCTCATATCACGGTTATGGTTCAGTCCTCATATCAGGGGCAGATAAAAGATTACGATTCAATCGTTGTCCCTGATGGTATGTTTAAGCTGTCAAATCGCACTTTTTCCATTGTGAAAGAGATAAGAAGCAGAGGATTTGATATGCTCGTTCTCCTTTATAATAACCCTGCAGGCAGAGGGTATCTCAATCTCTATATATTCAGTGTATTGACCGGGATTAATAAAGTGATGATATACGATGTCAACGATAATATTTATCAAGTCAGCTCAAAGACTGGAAGGATTATAAAAAAACTCATTGCGAATACAGCAGGCAGGCTTATTTATATATTTATGAATGCAGTAATATCTGTGTGGAATTTATGGAGAAGGGAGAATGGGCACCAGAGCACCAGAGCACCAGAAAAGACAGGGCATCAGAGCATCAGTTTATTTATACTGGTGACTGGTGTGCTGGTGCACTGGTGCACTATTTACTTATGAAGATTCTTATTATTGACCTTATGTTTTCATGGCCTCCGCATGGCGGGGCATGTGTTGATGTAAAAGAGGTTGCGAGCCGCCTGGTGCAGAGGGGATTCGATGTAGAGATGGCTGTGTCTTATATGCCGGATATGTATCCGAGGGGTCATGTAAACCCCGTTACACCCCGTCCTGAAGGACGAGGCATTAGGGTGGGGCATTCTGGGTGTAACGGGGTAAACGGCTCAACTCTCCCATTCAAGGGCTATCAAAAAAGTTGTGGATAGGGTTAAGCCCGATTTTGTGTATCTCGGCGACAGCTATTTCTTTAAACCCTATATTATAAATGCGGTTAAGGATTATAAAACAGTAGCAAGATTTTATACCTATGAGCTTATATGCCCGAATTATTATCTCCTCTATAAAGATGGCGAGAGGTGCAGGAGAAATTATTTTGATAACCCTGTTTATTGTATGAAGTGCGCACTTTCAAATATGAAGGAAGAGATAACCTCTTTTAATCTTTCCGTGTGGGGACAGGAATTTGTCGGCGGTCTGGCATTTATGCCCTTCTATCACAAGTATGCTAAAAATTCATTATCAAAATGTCATGCCATTATTACATACAACAGCTTATGCGGCAGACTCCTTTCCCCTTACAACAATAATGTGTTTGTAATACCGGGAGGGGTTGATACCTCCAATTTCCAATTTCCAATTTCCAATTTCCAATTTAGGAATAACAGAACATGCAAAAATATATTTGTAAGCGGCAGATTGAGGGACAACAGAAAAGGTTTTGCAGTCTTATTGGAGGCAGCAAAGAAGCTAAGGGAGAAAAGAAAGGATTTTAAGGTCTTTGCCACGATAGATAAGCCATTCAGCGAGGATTATATAGTTTCACTGGGATGGCTTGACCATCAGAAGATAAAGGAGATATATCAAGACATGGATATATGCGTAGTTCCATCCCTATGGGAAGAGCCATTCGGAATGGTGGCTGTTGAGGCGATGGCAAGCGGCAAACCGGTGGTAGCCTCAAAGGTAGGGGGGTTAAGCGAGAGCGTGGAGGACGGAGTTACAGGATTTCATTTCCCTTCAGGTGATGCTGATGTTCTGGCGGAGAAACTAAACACTCTTTTGGACAGTGATTCTTTAAGGCAAAAAATGGGGATGGCAGGGAGAGAGAGGGTTGAGAGGTTATTTGACTGGGATAGGATTGTGGATATTTATTGTGAGAAGATATTTATATAAAATTAGCCACTGACGAACACAGACTTAACAAATGAAACAGTTAGAAATTAAAAGAAGAATATTTTAGTCTGTGAAAGTCTGTGGCAAAAAACTTGAATTATGTTCTACGAATCCGATGTTTTTAAAAATTATGTTTCAAGGCTGAATAAAAAGATTGCCGAATGGAAATCTCCACCTTATTCCCCCTTTAATAAAGGGGGACTGGGGGGATTTAAGCTGGCAATCTATGGGGCAGGGGAGCATACGGAGATGATTCTAAAAAATGCCTCATGGGACGGTTTTGCAGCAGACTGTATAATTGATAGGTCTGTTCTAAAGCAAAAGGATGGATTTCTTGGATTTAAGGTGATTTCACCTGATTCGCTAAAATCCCCCCTCTCCCCCCTTTATAAAAGGGGGGCAGTGGGGGGGGTCGATGCAATACTGATTTCGTCCTTTACCTATCAGGAAGAAATATATTCTGAATTGATGGGGATGGGATTGAAGGGTATAGAAATAATCCGCCTTTATACAGATGACGATATTTTAAGGTCTGTAAAAGAGAGATACGCATGTAAAGAGCCAGAAGCCAGAAGCCAGAAGCCAGAAGTCAGAATTAAAAACCCGAAACCCGAAACCCAAAACCCGAAACCCGAAATTTTATTAATCCATCCTCCCTTTGCCCTTGGAAACCAGAGGCATAAAAAGATTCTGCCTATGAATATGCTCTACCTGTCAGCTTATGTGATGGATAAATTTCCTGATGTCAATGTTGAGATTATGGATGGACAGATTAAGAATCTGTGTCTTGATGAGATGTATCAAAGGATAATGGAGAAGCGATGGGATATTATTGGTATAGGCTACTGGACAGCACAGTCTCCTATTGCATTTAAACTCTCAGAATTCATAAGAAATAATACCAATGCACTTTTAATACATGGCGGTGTCCATCCAACTGTCTGCCCTGAAGATGCGGTTAAATATTGTGATTATGCAGTTATGTATGAAGGAGAGGAGACATTCTGTGAGATTGTCAAATTAGCAAAAGAGGATAAACAGGAGCAGATAAGAGAGATAAAAGGTATAGCGTATAAAAATAAAGGGGTCAAGGGGTCAAGGAGTCAAGGGGTCAACGATTCGAGTGAAAAACCCTTGAACCCTCGAATCTTTGAATCCTCGAACCCTGCTTTTGTTATTACCCATCCCCGCAGTTATATAAAAGACCTTGATACAATTCCCTTCCCAAGATGGGAACTGGCAGGTGATTTAAAACAGTATAACTCTCCAATGCATGTAACCGGCGGACTTAGATTACCCATAATAGGCTCAAGGGGATGCCCTTACTCATGCACATTCTGTTCATCTCCGCTGATGTGGGACAGAAAGGTAAGATGGCGTAAGCCTGTTAAAATTGTAGATGAGATGGAAGAGGCTATAAAGAGATTCAATATAAACCAGTTTCACTTCTGGGATGACAACCTCATGATGAAGAGGAGTCATATTATAGAATTATGCAACGAGATTATGAGGAGAGGTCTCAAGGTCAACTGGTGCGGTCTTACCAGAGCCTCCCATGTAACCAAACATAAGGATACACTACCTTTGATGAAAGAGGCTGGAT
>JACQEW010000095.1 GCA_016200365.1 Nitrospinota bacterium | reverse complement strand
TTAAGCCTACGGTAAGGGGTGTAGCTATGAACCCCGTGGATCATCCTATGGGGGGCGGAGAGGGAAAGAGCAAAGGCGGTAATGTTCCCCGCAGTCCGACAGGTGTGCCGTCGAAAGGGTTTAAGACGAGAAATAAGAGGAAGTTATCAAGCAAATATATATTGAAGAGGAGGAAATAACAGATTTACGATTTTAGATTTAAGATTTACGATTTTAAAATCATTTAAATCGTAAATCCTAAATCGTAAATCCAAAATATATTTATGGCACGGTCAATAAAAAAAGGTCCTTATGTAGAAGATTCTCTGCTGAAGAAGATTGTGGAAATGAATAATAAGAAGGAAAAGAAAATGATTAAGACATGGTCAAGAAAGTCCACAATTACACCTGATTTTGTAGGACACACCATGGCTGTTCATAACGGGAGAAAATTTATTCCTGTTTATATTACGGAGAATATGGTCGGACATAAGCTTGGGGAATTTTCTCATACGAGGACATTTAAACAGCACAGCGGACATACTAAGAAGGCATTAACCAAGACATAAAAGCTCATAGCTGATAGCTCATAGTAAAAGAAAAAACTATGAGCAATGAGCAATGAGCAATGAGCTAATTATGGAAGCAAAGGCAGTTTTAAAATATGTAAGGACATCGCCGAGAAAGACGCGGCTTGTGGTGGATGCTATAAGAGGCAAAAAAGTCGCCGAGGCTCTGAACATACTTACTTTTATAAATAAAAAGCCGGCGAGGGCAGTAAAGAAGCTTCTAAAATCTGCTGTGGCGAATGCAGAGGAAAAGAAGATTGACGATGTAGAATCGCTGTCTGTCAGTCGTATAACCGTAGACGGCGGATCTATTTGGAAGAGACAGCTTCCGAGGGGAAGGGGAAGGGCAACCCCTATTAAAAAGAGAACGAGTCATATAACAATAGTGTTAAAAGAAGTGTAAGTGCAAGTGTAAGTGAAAAAAACTTATTACTTTCACTTTCACTTTCACTTACACTTGCACTAATTTAGGAGGTGATTACTTGGGACAGAAGACGCATCCAATAGGTTTTAGATTGGGTATAAATAAAACATGGCAGTCAATCTGGTTTGCAAATGTTAAAAACTATAGCGCCCTGCTGCATGAAGATTTGATGATACGAAGGTTTTTAAAAAAGGAGTTGTCTCATGCAGGCATAGCAAGGGTAGATATTGAGAGGGCATCTAAAAGGACAAAGATTAATATTTTTGCAGCCCGTCCTGGAATTATTATAGGTAAAAGAGGGTTTGAAGTAGATAAGCTTAAGGAAAGTTTACAGAAAAAGATGCCTGATAAACAGGTTTTTTTAAATATTAAAGAGGTAGTCAGACCCGAAACAGATGCCCAGCTTGTTGCAGAAAATGTTGCCCTCCAGCTTGAGAGGAGGATCTCTTACAGAAGGGCAATGAAGAAAGCGGTGGCAACTGCCCTTAAATTCGGTGCAAAGGGAATAAGGATTGCCTGTTCAGGCAGGCTGGGAGGTGGGGAGATAGCAAGGAGAGAGTGGTATAGGGAAGGAAGGGTTCCTTTTCATACGATACGGGCTGATATAGACTACGGTTTTGCCGAAGCTCTTACCACTTATGGACTGATAGGTGTGAAGGTGTGGATTTTCAACGGCGAGATATTGCCGGAAAAGAAATCGCGAGAATCTCAGCAAGCTCAATCTGTGGTTGAGCAGGGAACATAGAAAATTATAAAATTTAGCCACGAATAACACGAATTCACACGAAAATAAGAAGCAAGAAGTTAGAGGCAAGAGGCAAGATTTTTTCTTGTTTCTTGCTTCTTACTTCTTGCATCTATTTGGGTTATTCGTGTAAATTTGTGGCTAAGTAAGTTTTTGTTCAGAGGAATGAGTTTATGTTAATGCCCAAAAAAGTAAAATATCGGAAACGACAGAAAGGTAGAATGCTTGGGACTGCGTTCAGGGGATCGGATCTAAGTTTCGGGAGTTTTGGATTACAGGCATTAAATCCCGGCAGGATAACAGACAGGCAGATTGAAGCGGCAAGAATTGCCATGACAAGGCATATAAAAAGAGGCGGGAAGATATGGATAAGGATATTTCCTGATAAGCCTGTTACAAAGAAACCGGCGGAGACAAGGATGGGAAAAGGAAAGGGCGCCCCGGAGCAATGGGTTGCAGTTGTGAAAAAGGGCAGGGTTTTATTTGAAATGGAAGGAATTTCCGTGGATGTGGCAAAGGAGGCTTTAAGTCTTGCCTCACACAAGCTTCCAATAAGGACAAGATTTTTGACAAAAGAGCAATATTAACATAAGAGTAATTCAATGGTAATTCGATAGTAATACGAGGATTTACATGAAATCTAAGGAACTTAGAGATTTGACAGTGGAAGAGCTGGTGAAAAAATCAGGGGAAATAAAATCGGAGCTTATGAATTTAAGATTTCAGGCAGCGAGAAAAGTGCTTGAGAATCCCATGAGAGTCCGTGTCTTAAGAAAAGATATTGCAAGGATTAATACTATATTGGGTGAAAAAAACCAGAAATCAGAATAAAAAAATTTTTATTTAGAAAGGGTTTTATGGAGCAAAAGAAAAATAAGAAAACAAGAATAGGGGTGGTTGTCAGCGATAAAATGGATAAGACCGTTGTTGTTGCTGTGGAAAGGATTGTAAGACACCCGGTATTCAGAAAGACTGTAAGGCGCTCAAAAAAGTTTAAGGTTCACGATGAAAAGAATGAAAGCTCCGTTGGCGATAAGGTTAAAATTATAGAAACGAGACCTCTCAGCAAAGAAAAGAGATGGAGGTTGTTGGAGATAGTTGAAAAAGCAAGCTAATAGAATGACGATTTTCGATTGCCGATTGACGATTGGTTTTTTTTACCTGTCAATCTTCATTCGTCAATCTTCATTTGTCATTATTAAGGGGGTTTTTGTGATTCAGTTGAGGTCTATTTTAGACATTGCAGATAATTCAGGCGCAAGAAAGGCACAGTGCATACAGGTGCTGGTAGGGAGCAAGAGGAGGTATGCACGGATAGGAGATGTTATCGTAGTAAGCATAAAAGAGGCTGCTCCGAATAGTCCCATAAATAAAGGGGATGTGAAAAAAGCCGTGGTTGTCAGGACAAAGAAGGAACTGGGGAGGGATAACGGGTCTTATATTAAGTTTGACGATAATGCCGCAGTCCTGCTCAATGAGCAGATGGAGCCTGCCGGGACAAGGATATTCGGTCCTGTAGCAAGAGAGCTCAGGGCTAAGAAATTTATGAAGATTATCTCTTTAGCACCGGAGGTATTGTAACAATATCTCATCAAACATATTATGAACCAGTTGGCAAGAGTTAAGATAAAGAAGAATGATATTGTAAAAGTAATAACCGGTAAAGAAGCGGGAAAAAAGGGGAAGATTCTTATGGTATTCCCCGGAGAACAAAGGGTTGTTGTCGAGAAATTGAATATCGTTAAGAGACATACACGTCCCACTCAGAAGGTTAGACAGGGCGGTATAATAGAGAAGGAAGGCAGGATACATATCTCTAATGTAATGTTGGTTTGCAATAAATGCGATAAGACAACAAGGGTAGCAATGAAGATTCTGGAAAACGGAAAAAAGGTCAGAACCTGTAAAAAATGCGGGGAGATATTGGATAGGGATTAAGGAATTTACGATTTACAATTTACGATTTTAGATTTTAAAAATTGTAAATTGTAAATCGTAAATTGTAAATTATTTATAGGGAGGTTTTTTGTGGCGTTGCCGGCATTGAAAGAAAAATATTTGAAAGATGTGGTGCCTCAGCTTAAAAAGGAGCTTGGATATAAGAATATAATGCAGGTTCCGAGGCTTAAAAAGGTAGTGATAAATATGGGGCTGGGAGAGGCGATCCAGGATGCAAAGCTTATAGATTCCGGCATATATACCCTATCACAGATTACGGGTCAGAAACCTTTGGTGACTAAGTCAAAAAAGGCTATATCGAATTTTAAATTGAGGGCGGGACTTTCCATCGGATGCTGTGTTACCATGAGGGGCGATCGCATGTTTGAGTTTCTCGACAGATTTATTAATATAGCCATGCCGAGAATCAGGGACTTTAAGGGGGTTTCGGCAAAGTCGTTTGACGGCAGGGGAAGTTATACTATTGGGTTAAAGGAACAGCTCATTTTTCCTGAGATTCATTATGACAAGATTGAAAAAGTGAAGGGACTTAACATTACTATCGTTACAACAGCAAAAACAGATGAAGAAGGCAAGCATCTGCTGAGATTATTGGGAATGCCCTTCAGGAATTAGCAATGAGCAATGAGCAATGAGCAACGAGTGATGAGTGAGGAGAAAACTCATTGCTCATTGCTCATCACTCATTGCTTAATTTGGAGGTTTGGTGGCGAAGAAATCATTAGTTGCAAAGGCAAAAAGGAAGGTAAAATTTAAGGTAAGGAAATATAACAGGTGTCCGCTCTGCGGCCGTCCGAGAGGTTTTTTAAGAAGATTCAATATGTGCAGAATCTGTTTTAGAAAGCTGGCGCTGGGAGGAGAGATACCAGGGGTTATTAAGGCAAGCTGGTAAATGAGTTAATGAGTTAATGAGTTGATGAGTTTTAACTCACTAACTCATCAACTCACTAACTCTTGTGGGGGTTTTTATAATGGCAATGACAGATCCTATTGCAGATATGTTGACGAGAATAAGAAATGCTATCAGGGTAAAACATGATAAGGTTAATATACCTGCATCTAAGATTAAGAGCGAGATTGCAGGTATTCTTAAAGAAGAGGGTTTTATTAAGAATTTTAAGCTGATAAAGGATAGAAAGCAGGGGATACTTCGCATCTATCTCAAATACGAAAATGAAACCGAGAGTATAATTCAGGGACTAAAAAGAATAAGCAAACCGGGATGCAGGATTTATGCGGCAAAGGATGATGTTCCTATGGTGCTTAATGGACTGGGAATAGCCATTCTTTCTACGAACAAGGGAATAATGACAGATAAAGTTTGCAGGGAGCAGAAAGTCGGCGGAGAAGTTCTCTGTCATGTATGGTAATTTAATTTACGATTTACAATTTTAGATTTACGATTTAAAAACCTATTTACATTGGTGTTTTCAAATTGTAAATCGTAAATCTTAAATCATAAATCTAAAATTTTTTTCAGGTTAT
>JACQEW010000077.1 GCA_016200365.1 Nitrospinota bacterium | reverse complement strand
CCGTGGGATTCGGCAATGCCTGTATGGCAGCTCGATTTAACCGAAGACCAGAGATGGAAAATCATCATGGCTGAATATGACCTCGCTCAGAAAACAGCGAGAATACCGGAAAAGGCAGCAGAGGCGAAATAAAATAGCAATGAGCAATGAGTAGAAAGCAATGAGTAAAAAAAACTCATTGCTCATTGCTCGTTGCTCATTGCTTAAAAATGGAGGGGAATAATGAAAAGGGTTTTTCTGTCTATGTTTTTACTGCTTACTGCTTACTGCTTACTGCTTACTGTGTCATATGCAGAAGAAATACCTGCAAAACCAAAAATCCCCAACACACCACAGGCGGTTGAGGCGGGGAAGAAGATATATTTCAAGAGGTGCAGTTTCTGCCACGGACTTACAGGGGGCGGTGATGGTCCTGTGGCAGAGCTTTTAAATCCGAGACCAAGGAATTTTCAGACTGGCTTGTTCAAGTTTCGCTCTACAGAGAGCGGTGCCTTACCGACAGACGAAGATATGTTCTTTATTATCTCCCATGGAATAAAAGGGACAGGTATGCAGACCTTTGATATAGACAAGATTAAGAGCGGTCTGACAGAGGAGGAGAGGTGGCAGGTAATATATTTTATCCAAACCCTGTCGGATATGTGGAAGGATGATGAGGGATTTAAAAATAGTAAAGACCCCGATGACCAGAAGGATTATCGCTATAACAAGGTTATCAAGATAGGAGAACCCCCGCCATTTTCAAAGGAGATAGTTGAAAAGGGTAAAGAGGTTTATAAAAAATCAAAATGCTGGGAATGCCACGGCATGGATGGTAGAGGAGATGGAAAATCCGCCCCTACTTTAAAAGACGACTGGAAATTCAAGATACGTCCCAGAAATTTAACAAAACCGTGGACATATAAAGGCGGAGATGATGTAAAGAGTATATTTTTCAAATTCACTACAGGATTGAACGGAACACCGATGCCGTCGTTTAAATTGACTGTTCAGGAAGAAGACAGATGGGCATTGTCCTATTATGTAAAATCACTTCACTATCAGCCAAAGGATAGCATTATCTTAAAATCAAAGTTTATAAAAGATAATATTCCTTCAGACCCGAATGACCCAAAGTGGAATGAAGCCGATAATATCGATGTCCGGCTTACGGGTCAGGTATTGGTAAAACCTCGGTGGCAGAATTTTTCCGTAGATATGGTAAATGTGAGGTCATTCTACAACGATAAAGAGATTGGTTTTCAATTAACATGGGATGACCCTTTTAAAGATACTGTTCATGAGGGAAGTGAGGTGATGCATCAGACCTATACAGACCCGCCTGATGGAAATATAAAGACATACACGGAGATATACAGCCCTGATTACACCCCCGGCAAATTGAGGGATGCTATTGCACTTCAATTTCCTGCGAAACTTGAAGAAGGGACTGAGAAGCCCCATTTTCTTAATGGAAGCACAGGTAAACCTGTGAACCTCTGGTACTGGAGGGCGGATTATAATGAGGACCCGTCAAAGGGGAGAGCTATTATCGAGCTCACATCCACTGATTTTAAAAACCCCTTCGGCATTCACCCCGATAACAGCCAGATGGTGGATGGGAAGGCTGTATTCAAAGACGGACAATGGAAGCTAATTATGAAAAGACCACTGAATACGGACGATAAGGCTGACATCCAGTTTGTAAAAGGAAAATTTATCCCGATAGCTGTAAATGCCTGGGACGGCTCGAATGGCGAATCTGGAATGAGCAAGGCGATATCCTCATGGCACTATGTCCTTCTGGAAACACCGGTTCCTTCAAAAGTTTATATTTATACACTCCTTTCTTTGATTGTTGTAGGGGTTATTGAATTTGTCCTTGTGAAAAAGGCAGGGACAAAGACCTGATCTTTAACGCAAAGACGCAAAGTCATAAAGAAAGATGCAAAGAAATTAAAAACTTTGCGACTTCGCCTCCGACAGCACAAAGACCATCGAAAGCGTCGAAGGGGTTTCCCTGATTATAAATAATGTCTCGAAAATTTCGGAAGGATTAAGGGATTCCATTAAGGTTTTTAAATGCGAATGAGTGCAATCTTATTTATGCCCTTTTATAAATGGGATGAAAGTCTTGCAACCGGTGTAGTGGATATTGATGTCCATCATCAGTTGATATTTGTAATAATAAATAATTTTATCGAGGAATATTTAAGGGGGAGGGGTAAAGATACAATCAGACCTGTGATTGATTTTCTATCGGATTATGTGGTAAAGCATTTTTCGCTGGAAGAGAAATATATGAGCGATTATTCCTATCCTGAATATTCCTTCCATAAGTCGCAGCATACGCAATTCCGGCAGGATTTTGATAGATTGACGAGCCGGTTCGAAAATGAGGGAGTTACATCCGGGTTTGTAGATGCCCTCAAACAGAGGGTTGGCGATTGGCTTAAAAATCACATAATGGAAGTTGATAAAGCCCTTGCAGGATTTTTAAAAGCAAAATGTATTTGCAAATAAAAAGGAAGTATGAATATCTATTGGTTTTTATTCTTATTGTCGTAGTTTCGGGAACCATTGGATTATTCTATTACCTGAAGAATAAAATACAGCATAATCACTTAAAAGCGATAACGGAGGCTCATTATTCGGATAAAAAAAAAAAAAAAAATGTTGTCGAGAATTCCCTGTCCAGGTTTGAAAGAGATCTGTTTGTATTCGAAAGGGCAGTAAAAAATGTCAAAAACAGAGAAGAGTTAAAAAAACTGTTTCTTGATTACCACAGGGTAAATAAGATTTATGACCAGGTTAGATTTATTGACAGCAGCGGTCAGGAGGTTGTTCGGATAGACATGAGAAATGAGCAAATCGTTATTAACGAAACACTTCAAAATAAATCCGATATGAGCTATTTTACCGAGACAATGAAGTTAAAATCAGGGGAGGTTTATATTTCACCCATTACCCTCAATCGTGAATTTGGCAAGATTGAAGTCCCTTATAGAGAGATGCTGAGAATTGCTGCCCCCATTTACCCCCACACCTATTTCCAACAGTTACCTGCGTCTATTCAGGACGGTTCAACTCCCGAAGAAATAGGTGCGGGGGTGAATAATAAACCGATGGGGATTGTCGTTCTTAATATCGAGCCTGATTACTTTTTCCAGATTTTATGGGGTTATAACTCTCAATACAGAGGACACTTATGGATGTATTCTAAAAATGCGAAAGAACTTATTGATGAAGATACCGGCAAATTAGGGCATACAAATTTTTTATACTGCGCCTCAGGCATACCTCCTAAAGAGCATCAGAATCACATCGAATTTTTAATGAAAGAAAATGGAGACAGGGAGGGAATAAGAAATAAGGACAATGTATTTCTTGCCGTAAGCAAAGTTAATTTTCTCATGCAGGAATGGTTTATTGTAAGCGAATCCTCCAGAGATGAAATAATGGGAGAGCCGAATGAGATTATGAATGATTTTTTTAAAAGCGGCTT
>JACQEW010000076.1 GCA_016200365.1 Nitrospinota bacterium | reverse complement strand
ACAGCCTTTTGTAACTCGACATATAGGAATTTTAATGTAAGATTGCTTCGCCTTCGGCTCGCAATGACAAAACAAAGCAAAGGTGTCATTGCGAGGGCGTTAGCCCGAAGCAATCTATATTCAACCTTTAGGTCTGACTTCCCATTTCTTTAAGATAGAGATTAGCCTTTTCATTGAACCTGCCCCCGGAAAAATCTTTTAATAATCTTTTAAAGCTATCTACAGCCCTCTTTTGAAACTCCTGAGATATTTTTAAATCCTGCAAAGACTGCTCTTTTGCCAACCTCCTGTCATTCTCCAATTCCTTAACTCCCTCCCATGAGGAATAGAATTTTTCGAGGGCATTATGCCTCTTTTTATACATCTCCATCTTTGCCTTCAATGAGATTCCAATGCGATATAATGCCCTTTCACCTGCCTCTGATTTTGGATATTCCTTTACTACCTTTTCATAAATCTCGATACCTTTCTCTGCATCATCTAAAAAATCCGTATAAGTATCGCCGATAAAGAGCATCGCCTCCCTATCAAAAGATGTAGGAGGGGGATTGGCGATAACCTCGTGAAACTCATTCAAGGCATTCTTATATGCCTTCTTTTTTAAATATACCGTGCCGAGATGAAATCTAATCTCATCCGATACCTCCGTGCCTTCATGCTCCTTAATAATCTTTTGAAGCTCCCTCACTGCAGCTTTAAACATCGGATCTTCTATATCATCGCTGTTTCCGGCAAGGAAATTTGCCATATCCACATCGCCGGCTACATGCTTAAAATTCGGCTTATAGCTCAAAGCCTCCTCGACATTTTCCAATGCATCATCAGTCTGGTCGTTTCGGAGATACGAAAGAGAGAGGTAATATAAAAGACGGGGGTTATGGGGATGCCTCTTTTCCAGTTCTTTTAGTTTTGAGATGGCAAGGGCGGGATTTCCCTCATTCAAGGGGTCAACCGCCCTTTGAAGCTCCTTTGTGCTAATCCTGTCGCAGCCGTAGACAATAAAGCAAATGAGAAAAAATAAAGCCTTAAATTTATAGCCCATAAATTAGATTGCTTCGTCGCTTAGCTCCTCGCAATGACACTTCTACTTTCTGTGTCATTGCGAGCCGAAGGCGAAGCAATCTCAAACATTGAAATCCCTATACATTAAATTATCGGTAGTCGCAGCCCCTGACAGATTCAATCAGGGGTATGCCTGCGTAATCCCCCTTAATAAACCTGTCCCCGAAGGTATTAATCGGGGAGGGGGCAAGGGGGTTATTTACGCACCCATAAAGGGTGCGGCTACCAAATAGTGCACTTACTTCTTTTCCTTCAGTTGTTTTACCTTTGCCTTTGGCACCACCTTGGTGCCACCTGCTGCATTATTACTTGCGTTACTGCTGCCTTATTCCTCTGCAATAGTCCCGGCTATAAAGGCTGCTAATGCCAATACGCATACCAAACTGCCAATCCTCTTAAACATTTTAACACCTCCTTCGTATTATCTTAACCACTTTATCATCCCGGCAATGATCACTAATTGACCTACCCAGAAGAGGAACATCCATTTTATTATCTCTGCCTTAAAGAGAGCCATCTCAGTTTTAAGAGACGCTGTTTCGCTCTTTAGCTCAGCCTTTAAAGATGCCATTTCAACCCTTATTTTAGCTGCCTCTTCGGTTATCCGTTTGTCGAGTTTAGAAGTCTCTTCGGTAAGTCGCCGTTCAAACCTCTCTTCAACGATTACAAGGGAGTCCTTTCTTGCCTCATCTTCAACCTCAGAGAGTATCTCTATAAACTCATCCACCCCTTCATCGGTAAGCCTTTCCCTTAATATCTTTGATACCGCTACCACTGGCATCTCCACCCTCCTCTTTAAAGAGTTACTTCTTTTCCTTAAACTGTTTCAGCTTTGCCTTTGGCACCGCCTTTGTAGCGCCTCCGTTATTATTGCTTGCATTATTACTGCTGTCGGTTGCCTCTGCAATAGTTCCGGCGATAAAGGCTGCCAAAGCCAATGCACAAAATAAACCGCCAATCTTCTTAAACATTTTTAATCACCTCCTTACTCCTTAGTATTATCTTAACCACTTTATCATCCCGGCAATAATCACTAATTGACCTGCCCAGAAGAGGAACATCCATTTAATTATCTCTGCCTTAAAAGAAGCCATATCAACTCTAAGAGATGCTATATCACCCTTTAACTCAACCTTTAAAGATGCTATATCACCCTTTGACTCAGCTTTTAAAGATGCTATATCACCCTTTAACTCAGCTTTTAAAGACGCTATCTCAACCCTTATTTTGGCTACTTCTTCGGTTATCCGCTTGTCGAGCTTAGAAGTCTCTTCAGTAAGACGCCGTTCAAACCTCTCCTCTGCAATTACAAGAGAGTCCTTTCTTGCCTCCTTTTCAACCTCAGAGAGTATCTCTATAAACTCATCCACCCCTTCATCGGTAAGCCTTTCCCTTAATACCTTTGATACCGCTACCACTGGCATCTCCACCCTCCTCTTTAAAGAGTTACTTCTTTTCCTTAAACTGTTTCAGCTTTGCCTTTGGCACCGCCTTTGTAGCGCCTCCGTTATTATTGCTTGCATTATT
>JACQEW010000096.1 GCA_016200365.1 Nitrospinota bacterium | reverse complement strand
CTTTTGTCTTTATTTCAAGGAATCTGTGATTTACAGCCTTCGCCTCCACAAGGCACCCCCCTGTCTCATCCTTTATCTCAGCCCTTCCATAACCTGTCATGCTTCGTATCATAATAAGTGCAAGTGTAAGTGTAAGTGTAGGTGAAAGTAAAAATACCTATCACTTACACTTACACTATTTTGGTGGAGGTGGCGGGAATCGAACCCGCGTCCGAAAATGCTAAACTTAAAGCATACTACATGCTTATCCTCTGATTTAGTGTCTCGCCACTCTCAACTCCCGGAGGCAGGATTCTTGAGCGACCAGCCTGATTAGTCTCGCCCCACACCCTCAGACATGATGTGAAGCCAGCCTGTATATATAACATCCTTCCCCATCCTACAGGCTGAGACAGAGAGGATGCCGGCTGTTAATTAAGCAGCCAGTGCATATTCATAAGTATTTGCACTTATGAGTTTCCATCAGGATTTACGAGGTCAATGGATCCCTCGGCATGCAGCTTTAGTCTCGCTATTCCCGTCGAGACCGGTGCACCCCCTGTTTTATTTTTTTGTTTTCTTTCAATAATTATTATTATATACCAGATAGAAGGAATAATCAATTGCAGTTTTAATCGGAGACATTTATAATCATTTTATGAGGCTTTCTGATTTCGATTATATACTGCCGAAGGAATTGATAGCACAGCATCCGGCAGATGAAAGGGACAGCTCAAGGCTTTTAGTTCTTGACAGAAAGAGCGGAAAGATCGAGCATACTATCTTTAAAAATATCCTGAAATATCTTACCCCTTCAGATGTTTTAGTCCTGAACGATACCGCTGTATTCCCAGCGAGATTAATCGGCAGAAAGAAAAAGACAGGCGGCAAGGTAGAGATATTTTTGCTAAGAGAGATTTCTAAAGGAAGATGGGCGATAATCCCAAATTCCGAATTCAGGGATCCAAATTCCGTTGATGCGGTATTCGGCGATGGTGATATGGAGTGTAAGGTATCCGGAAATGAAGCTATCTTCAACTTCAACGGTAATATTTACGATATATTGGAAAAATACGGTCAAGTCCCCCTTCCGCCATATATAAAAAGGGTCAAGGGTCAAGGGTCAAGCCTGCCCCCCGCATCAAGTGCGGGGCAGGCTCTGCAAGCATGTCCCTGCATGATTCAAGCAGGGATAGTAAGCAGGGGGGGCAAGGATAAAGAAAGATACCAGACGGTTTATGCAGAAAAGAGGGGTGCGGTAGCTGCCCCGACAGCAGGATTACATTTTACAGAGAAGCTGCTTTCGGATATCGAGAAAAAAGGCGTGGAGATTGCGAAAGTAACGCTCCATGTAGGCTACGGGACATTCAAGCCTGTAAAACCGGAAAATATTAAAGAGCATAAAATTGACCCTGAATACTATGAGATAAAAGAATCAGAGGCAAACAAGATTAACAATGCAGTTAAATCAGGCATGCGAATTGTAACAGTAGGAACAACTACAGTCAGGACTCTTGAATCTGCTGTATCCATATCCCCTCTCCCCATCGGGGAGAGGGATGGAGCCTGCCCCCGAAGTATTTATCGGGGGGTGAGGGGTGTTAATAGAGAGATTACAGCCCAATGCGGTTACACAGACATCTTTATATATAACGGCTTCGATTTTAAAATTACCAACGCCCTCTTGACCAATTTCCATTTGCCAAAATCATCCTTACTTATGCTCGTATGCGCCTTTGCCGGAAAGGATATGATATTGAATGCCTATAATGAGGCGATAAAAAGAGGTTACAGATTCTACAGCTACGGCGATGCAATGCTGATTATATAAAGTAAAACATAGTTGAGTGGTTGAGTAGTTGAGTAGTTTAACTACTTAACTCCTGCACTACTTAACCACTTAACTTTCTTTAGGTTTTATGGAAATCCTTTCATCCAGCCCCGAAGAGACTCAAAAAATAGGAAAGGCTATTGGAAAACTGCTAACAGCAGGCGATGTTGTTTGTCTATACGGTGACCTCGGTTCAGGCAAGACCTGTCTTGCACAGGGGATGATAAAAGGGCTGGATGTGGCAGAGGATAAATATCTACGAAGCCCCACTTTTACACTCATAAATCAATATAAGGGAAGGATGCCTGTCTGTCACTTAGACCTCTACCGGTTAGATAATATTAACGAGATTGAGGATATAGGTATTGAAGAGCATATATGCGGAGACGAGGTTGTAATAATAGAATGGGCGGAAAAACTTGAAAAACTCCTGCCTGAAAGAAGAATTGATATAAATATCGAAACGGCCGATGTCAATACGAGAAAATTTATAATTTCATGTCCTGATGAGAGATTTGTCCATCTCCCTAACCCAAATAAATAGGAAAAGACTTGAACACGAATTGCACGAATGAACGAATTACACAAATAAAACAAGATGCAAGAGGCAAGAAACAAGATGCAAGAAAAAATTTTAATCTTGCTTCTTGCTTCTGACTTCTTGCTTCTAATATATTCGTGCCATTTGTATATTCGTGTAATTTGTGTTCTAAGTTTTTTTAATTTTTTTCTTTTTTTTCTTTTTCCTTTACAACTTTTGGTTACTATGGCACAATACTTGCGTATAGCAAATTTCGGGTGAGATTGGTCAATTACTTTACCCCTCAATGATAAATAAGACAAGTGAAAAGCATCAAAGGACTAAGATGGTTTTTGATTGCAGTTGTGCTACTTGTAACTTTACTTACGGCATTTTATTTAATATTGAATAGGCCGGGGAATGGAGGTTACACGCCGATAGAAATGGCAAAAAAGGGGATTGACCTCATTATGAGGAGGGTTCGTCTGGTGGAAAAGAAGGGTGGGCATAAAGAATGGGAGCTGCTGGCAAGAAAAGCAGAGTTTGATAAATCGGAAAACAAGATAAATCTCGAGGATATAAAAGCCACCTTCTATCCTGCAGACAGGAAGCCTATTACGATAAGCTCGAAAAAGGGAATAGTAAATAATGAAAATAAGGACATAAATTTAATCGGCGATGTTTTAATAAAATCGGATGACGGATATAAGCTGAATACGGAAAACCTCCTGTGGATAGCATCAAAGAGGGTATTGGAAACCGATGATTTCGTAAAAATAACGGGAGAACGATTTAAAATTACAGGGAACGGTCTTATTTCAAATATAGATTCTCAGGATATAAAGATAAAGAGCAGGGTAGAGGCGGTGTATAATTAAAATGTTAAAGGCAAGAGGCAAGAGGCAAGAGGCAAGAGGCAAGAGGCAAGGGGCAAGATTTTTTCTTGCTTCTTTTTTCTTGCTTCTTGCTTCTGGCTTCTTGCTTCTATATTCTTCTGGTTCCCATGCTGAAAATAAAAATGAAAAGACTCCAATCAAAATAACATCCAACAGGATGGAGACCTATAATGAAAAAAACATTGTATCCTTTCTTGAAAATGTAATTGCCGTAAAAGGTGATATGACGATATATGCCGATAAGCTCGATGTATACAGCGATAAGGGGCAGAAAAAATTAATCAAGATAATTGCAGAGGGGAATGTTAGAATAGAAAAGGGAGGCAAGACAGCTAAAGGGTCGAAGGCTGAATATTACGAAGAGGAGCAGAAGCTGATTCTCAAGGGGAACCCCCAGTTGAAGGAAAAGGATAACTTGATAGAGGGCAGCGAAATAATTTATTATATAAAAGACGAGAATATGATGGTGCATAGCGATGAGAAGAAAAAGGTAGAGGTAACACTTTTTCCAGAGGAAAAGAAGACAGGGGAGGGGAAGGAATGACGAATGACACGAAAGGACGAATTAACACGAAGATAAGAAGCAAGAAGTCAGAGGCAAGAGACAAGATTTTTTTTCTTGCTTCTTGTTTCTTGCTTCTTGCCTCTTGAATCTATTCGTGCCATTCGTATATTCGTGTAATTCGTGTTCAAAAATGCAGATATTAAAAACCGTAGAATTGCTAAAGACATTTAAGGAGAGGAAGGTAGTAAATAAGGTAAATATCGAGATTAAAGAAGGTGAGGTTATAGGGCTGTTAGGTCCGAACGGCGCGGGAAAGACGACAACCTTTTACATGGTAGTGGGCTTGACAAGACCGGAGAGCGGAAATGTATTTTTAAGCGAGAGAGAGATTACCCGTCTTCCAATGTATCAAAGGGCAAGGCTGGGGATAGGGTATCTGCCTCAAGAATCGTCGGTTTTTCGGAAGCTGACAGTGGAGGAGAATATTCTGGCGATTCTGGAAACCATGACAATGGCAAGGAGGGAGAGGAAAAGAAGGGCTGAGATGCTTATGGAGGAGTTGAATATAGTCCATGTTAAGGATACAAAGGCTTATGCCCTTTCGGGCGGCGAGAGGAGGAGGGTGGAGATTTGCCGAACCCTGTGCACTTCTCCGTCCTTTATCCTTTTAGACGAGCCTTTTGCAGGCATAGACCCGATTGCTGTAATTGACATACAAAATATCATATTGCAGTTGAAGAAAAAAAAGGGTATCGGTATATTAATAACCGACCACAATGTAAAGGAGACCCTGGAGATTACAGACAGGGCGTATATCATAAATGAAGGGGAGATTATTGACAGCGGAAGTCCCGGTGAGATAGCAAAGAGCGAAAAGGCAAGGAAGTTTTATCTGGGAGAAAACTTTACCATATAGAATTTTGACATAGAACACGGATGACACGGATGATACGGATTTTCACAGATAAAAAGTAATAATTTTCTAATTCTTTAAAAATCTGTGTGAATCCGTTAAATCTGCGTAATCTGCGTTCTATTAGGTTCTTTTATGGCAAATGAAGTGAAATTAACATTAAGACAAAGTCACAAGCTGGTGATGACCCCCATGCTTCAGCAGGCTATAAAACTCCTGCCTCTTGCCAGAATGGAGCTCGTCAGCCTTATCACCCAGGAGATGCTGGAAAATCCCTTTCTGGAAGAAGAGCTTGTTCAGGAAAAGGAAACGGATACGGATAATAACGGCTCTGCGGAATCTGCAGATATTGAATCTCCTGCAGATACAAAAGATGAAAATCCGGCAGATGTTGATTGGGACACCTATTTCCAGGAAAACTATTATTCCACCCTCCCTCCCGGAGGTTATGCACCCGAACATCCTTCCCTTGAAAATACAATCAGGCAAGGGACATCTTTGAGGGAGCATCTCGCATGGCAGCTTACCCTATCCGCAGAGGATGATGGGGACAGATATATAGGCACAATTATCATCGGCAATATAGATGATGACGGCTATCTAAGGACATCTCTCGATGAAATTGCACAGGTTACAGAGTCGTCTGTAGAGAATGTTGAAAAGTCTCTGGAGCTCATCCAGTCCTTTGACCCTCCTGGAGTCGGTGCGAGAGACCTTAAAGAGTGTCTGCTTCTTCAGATAAAGAATAAAGGTCCGATTAGCTCATTAGCCGCATCGCTTATCGAGAAATACATAGATGTTCTTGAAGACAAAAATCTTCAAAAAATAGCCAAAGAAATAAATGTGCCTATAAACGACCTTGTGGAAGCGGTAAAGATTATACGGGAATTGAATCCAGAGCCCGGCAACAGGTTCAATCCTGCCGAAATCCAGTATACGACTCCCGATGTAATCGTGGTTAAAACAGCGGATGGTTACCATGTGCTGCTCAATGACGAGGGGATACCAAGACTCAGGGTAAGCCACTGTTACCATGATATATTACATAGTAAAAATAAAAATGAAGCGAAAGAATACATTAAAGATAAATTCAAATCCGCCTTATGGTTTATAAAAAGCATAGAGCAGAGGAGACAGACTATTTATAAGGTGGCAAAAAGTATTATTAAATTTCAGAGGGAATTCCTTGACAACGGGCTTGCCAATTTAAGACCCCTCGTGCTCAAAGAGGTAGCTGATGATATAGGCATGCACGAGTCAACTGTAAGCAGGGTTACGACAAATAAATATATGTATACACCCCAGGGAATGTTCGAGCTGAAATTTTTCTTCCACAGCGGTATAAGCTCGTCAAGCGGGGATGTAATGTCATCAATAAGGGTCAAAGAAATGATACGGGATTCTGTATCCGTAGAAGATGTCAGAAAACCCCTCACAGACCAGCAGATTGTTGAGCTTCTTATCGGTAAGGGAGTAAACATAGCGAGACGGACTGTAACAAAATATAGAAAGGAGTTAAAGATTTCTTCTGGAAGCAAGAGGAAAAGGAGATTCGAATATTAATTTTGATTACACAGATTTAAAAGGCAGATTACACAGATTAAAACTAAAGAAATCTGTGTAATCATTTTTAGAATCTGTGTAATCTGTGTTTAAGGAGGATAGCAATGCAGATTACAGTAACGGGAAGAAATATCGAAATGACGGATGCTCTGAAAAAATACGCCGAGGAAAAGGTGCAGAGGGTAAAGAAGTATATTCACACTACAATTGACGCCCATGTCATACTTGCAGTAGAGAAGTTTCGCCAGAAGGCGGAGGTAACTATCAATGTCAATGGTTTTAAGATTTACGGTGAGGAAGAGACAGAGGATATGTATTCTTCCATAGATAAGGTAATGGATAAGATAGAGAGACAGGTGAGAAAGCATAAAGAGAGGATATGGGCGGTAAAAAGCAAGCAGCACGAAAAGGATGTAAATATAAGAATGAATGTAATAGCAAGGGAGAGCATAGAGGAGCCGTCCGATATCCCGCACAGGATTATAAAGACCAGAAATTTTGCCTATAAGCCGATGCCTACCGAAGAGGCTGCTATGCAGATGGACCTGCTCGGCTACGAGTTTCTCATCTTCAGAAATTCAATGAATGATAAGATTAATGTAATATATAAAAGAAAGGACGGTAATTACGGTTTAATCGAGCCGGAATAAATATTAGGGGTCGAGGAGTCAAGGGGTCAAGTGAAAAACACTTAAACCCTCGAATCCTCGAACCCTTGAACCCTGTCTTATGAAAATAACTGATATTTTAGACGAAAGTTCTGTCATTGCCGACCTGAAGGCGAAAACGAAGAAAGATATAATAGCCGAGCTTATTGTCCCCCTTATTAAAAACGGAAAAATAAAGGATAAGGATAAGCTGTTAGACTCGCTTATGGAGAGGGAAAAGCTTGGCAGCACGGGGATAGGGGAAAATGTGGCAATCCCTCATGCCAAGTCTCGTGAAATAGAGACAATAGTGGCTACCTTCGGGCTGTCGAATGGCGGCGTCAATTTTGATTCTCTGGATCAAAAACCTGTTTATTTTATATTTCTGCTGGTATCTCCGGAAGGCTCTGCCGGTGTCCACCTTAAGACACTGGCAAGGATTTCCAGACTGCTGAAGAACCCTGTCTTTCGGAGGGATCTCTTAAATTTAAAAAACGAAAAGGAGATATACGAGGCTATTTCAAGAGAGGATGATAAGCTTATATAGAACAAAAACATGATTAACCACAGAGACACATAGGCACAGAGAAAAACAAGAAGCAAGAAGTAAGAAGCCAGAAGCAAGATTTTTTTCTTGCCTCTTGCATCTTGCCTCTTTTTTAATCTTTTTTTCTCTCTCTGTGTCTCCGTGTCTCTGTGGTTTACCTTTTTCTTAAAAAAATGAAAGAAGATTCTACATTATCGCCGGGGATAGCGATAGGAAGGGTCTACATCCTTGACAGGACAAAGCCCTGCATACTGCGTCACAGCATACAGGATTCCCACATTGAAGATGAGATACAGAGATTCAAAGAAGCCCTGTCTAAATCTAAGGCACAGTTGAAGGAGATAAGGGAAAAGGCGAAAAAGGATATAGGCTCAAAGCATCTTTATATGCTGGATGCCCATATAATGATGCTGAAGGATGCGACCCTGTCGGAAAACACCATAAGCATTATACGGGAGCAGAAGGTGAATGCAGAGTGGGCGTTAAAGGAGTCAATGGAGGGTTTTTTAAAAAAATTCGAGCGCATAAGCGATGAATACATCAGCAGCAGGAAAAAGGATATAGAACAGGTGATATACAGGGTTTTGAGAAATATGATAGGACACCATGAGGAAAGCCTCGCAGATTTGGAAGAGCCCGTGATAATAATAGCCCACGATTTAACCCCTTCCGACACCATTCAGATGAAAAGGGAGAAGGTGCTCGGTTTTGCTACTGATGCAGGCGGGAAGACATCCCATACAGGGATTATGGCTTCCGCCTTCGAGATCCCTGCCGTAGTAGGACTGAAAAATATAACGGAAAGGGCGAAGAACGGAGATTCGATTATCGTAGATGGAATTGACGGCTCGGTCATACTTAGTCCTGATAATGAGACATTTCAAATTTTCTTAAAAAAACAGCAGAGGTTCAAATATTATGAGAAAGAGATGTTAAAGACAAGAGACCTGCAGGCTGTTACAAAAGACGGGCAAAGGGTAAGGCTTCTGTCGAATATAGAGTATTCCGATGAGGTTGATCTGGCAATAAGATACGGCGCCGAAGGGATAGGGCTTTACAGAACGGAATATCTTTATATTAACAAGGACAGCCTGCCTGGAGAGGAGGAGCATTTCCTCGATTACAAAAAGGTGGCGACCCGGATGAAGAGCGGCTATTCAATTATAAGGACATTAGACCTCGGCGGGGATAAATTCATATCCGAAACCAAATCCGATGGCGAGGGCAATCCTGCCCTGGGTTTAAGAGGCATAAGGCTGTGTCTGAACAGGATAGATATATTCAAGACACAGTTGAGGGGCATCTTGAGGGCAAGCCACTATGGAAGATTAAAGCTCATGTATCCCATGATTTCAGGTATTGACGAGTTGAAAGAGGCGAATCGGGTATTGCAGGAGGTAAAGGATGAGCTTAAATTAAAGGGTATCCCATTTGACCATGAGATAGAGGTAGGGGCGATGATAGAAACCCCGTCTGCATCGGTAATCGTAGATTTGCTGTCCGACGAGGCGGATTTTTTCAGCATAGGAACCAACGACCTGATTCAGTATACACTGGCGATTGACAGGATAAACGAGCAGGTTGCCTATCTATACCAGCCGCTTCACCCCTCTGTTTTAAGAATTCTTAAAGGCATCATATCCTCCGCCGGGAAAAAAGGGGTGCCTGTAAGCATCTGCGGAATGATGGGCGGCGACCCTGTCCATACCCTGCTTCTTTTAGGTATGGGGAATATAGAATCAATAAGCATGGACCCCCATTCTATCCCGAAGATCAAAAAATTTATCAGACAGATATTGTATAAAGATGCGGTAAGAATAGCAGACGAGGTATTGAGTCTGAGGTCAATAGACGAGATAAAAAGATATTTAAGCGAGGAGATACCTAAAATATATCCTGAGGATATAGAGGGGCATGATGTGAATAGATCAGCATTTTTAAACAGAAAGGAGGAGGTAATAGCGGAGCAGTATGTATAATATTTAGAATTTACAATTTACAATTTACGATTTACGATTTGAATTTAAATCTAAAATCTCAAATCATAAATCCCAAATTCATTTTTTAGGGAGGATTAATGGGAAGGAAAAATTACTTTTTTACTTCTGAATCGGTAACAGAAGGGCATCCCGATAAAATAGCCGACCAGATTTCAGATTCTGTTCTCGATGCGATTTATGTAGAAGACCCTTATGGGAGGGTGGCTTGCGAGACATTGGTTACGACAGGATTGGTATTCGTTGCAGGCGAGATCACTACAAAGGCTTATGTGGATATTCCTAAGATTGCGAGGGAGGTCATAAAAGACATCGGCTATACCAGGGCAAAGTATGGATTTGATTATGAGACATGCTCGGTAATTACCTCCATAAAGGAGCAGTCCCCTGATATTGCTATGGGAGTTGACAGGGGTAAGGAAGAGGAGCAGGGGGCGGGCGACCAGGGGCTTATGTTCGGATATGCCACAAATGAAACACCGGAGATGATGCCCATGCCGATATCGCTGGCGCATAAATTAACCATGAAGCTGGCGGAGGTGAGGAAGAAAGACATCGTTCCTTATTTAAGACCCGACGGAAAATCACAGGTTACCGTAGAGTATGCCGATGGAAAGCCTGTCAGGGTGGATACAGTGGTTATCTCAACCCAGCACAGTCCTGATGTAACCTTGCGGGAGATAAAAGAGGATATGATAGAGAAGGTCATAAAACCTGTTATACCGCCTGCCCTGTTAAACGAGGATAAAATTACCTACCATGTAAATCCTACCGGAAGGTTTGTTGTCGGCGGACCAATGGGGGATTGCGGGCTCACAGGCAGAAAGATAATAGTTGACACCTACGGAGGGGTGGGAAGCCACGGCGGAGGCGCCTTTTCTGGAAAAGACCCATCAAAGGTGGACAGGTCGGCATCGTATATGGCAAGATATATTGCCAAGAATCTGGTAGCCTCGGGTGTAACCGAAAAATGCGAGGTTCAAATAGCTTATGCCATAGGTGTTGCCGAGCCTGTATCAATTATGATCGACCCGTTCAAAACCGAAAAAATCCCGCTCGAAAAGATAAAGAAGCTGGTGAAGGAGTTTTTCGATTTAAGACCGGCTAAGATTATTAAGAACCTGGATTTAAGAAGACCGATTTACAGAAAGACTGCAGCTTATGGTCATTTTGGCCGGGAGCTGCCGGAGTTTACATGGGAGAAAACCAACAAGGCTGCAGAATTAAGAAAGGCAGCAGGACTGTAAAAAGAATTAAGAGTGAAGAGTGAAGAATGAAGAGTGAGAGAAATATTTTATTTTTTAATTCTTAATTCCTTTAACTCTTCACTCTTAACTTTTAACTCTTAACTCTAAATGGGGGTATAATGAAATTCGACATTAAGGATATTTCTCTTGCCGATAAAGGCAAGAAGAGAATCGAATGGGCAAATAACGATATGCCTGTTCTCGGACTGGTGAAAGAGAGATTTGAAAAGGAGAAGCCTTTGGCAGGACTTAAAATGTCCGCCTGTCTCCATGTTACGGCAGAGACGGCAAATCTGGTAAGGACTCTCAAGGCAGGCGGCGC
>JACQEW010000094.1 GCA_016200365.1 Nitrospinota bacterium | reverse complement strand
TCTTCAGTTTTTTAAAGAAGGAGAGCATACTCCATCTATTCAATACACCGAGAAAAATCTTCTTCCTGCTTACCCTAACTGCCTCTGAAACAGACTTTGCAGGATTTTTAAAAAAATTTACTGCTGTTATGGATGCTGAAATATCAAAGTTCCTGTCTTTAAAGGGGAGATTTTCTGCGTCGGCAACGATGTATTTAATATTGTCAGCCCCATGATTTTTTACTGCATATTTAATCATATCCATTGATGTATCAACCCCTACCGTATTCCTACAAAGGCCACCAAAAAATTGCGTAAAATAGCCTGTCCCGCATCCTATATCTAAAATCCCTCCCAACCCCCCTTTACTAAAGGGGCGAGAGGGGGGATTAATCATCTTCAGCAAAATCCTCTTTTCAAACCCGCTGATATACTTGCCTTTCTCTGTATAATACCACCTGTCATATTCCGCAGGAGATAATAGCATATTATCCATTCAATTCAAATTCTAAACATCTCACCATGCTTATAGGCGATAAGGGTATCCATAAGCTCTGATTTTTCACCTTTCTCTTTTTTCCCCATTTCGCTTTTTAAAGTTGCGAGGGCATTTTCAACCTCTTTTCCAAAGAGCCTCTTTAAGAATTCCATTGGGATCCTCGGCTCATCTGTAACCTCACCCTTTTCATTAAACTTCGGTGGACTCAAAGGCGGCACATAATAGACATTGGGGAGTGTCCCAAAATCAGGTCGCAAGGGAATGGCAACCTTCCATTTCTTGACCAGTTTATAGACATGCCCCTCCTCATCATCAAGATAACCCACATGCCTTATCCTCCCTACACACTGTTTTGCACAGGCGGGTGGGAGACCCTTTTCAATCCTTGGAAAACAGAATATACATTTTTCTGTCTGCCCTATGTCAAGATTGAAGTATACCTTCTTATATGGACATGCCTTTATACATTCCATCGCACCCTTGCACAGTTTTAAATCCACAAGCACAATACCATCCTCTTCCCTCTTGCGAATTGCCTTATTCGGACATGCAGCAAGACAGGCAGGTTTTGTGCAATGATTGCATATCCTCGGGAGATAAAAAAAATAGGAATTGGGATACTCACCATCCCCGACATCCTCATCCCAGTTAGCGCTCCAGGTATTCTCAGAATCGGGTCTTAAGGTCTTGGCAGAGCCATCCATAAGCTCCTTATAATTATACTCCCATGGAATGCCATAATCTTCAGGGATAGGAGGAATCTCCCCTTTTTTTAAATTCCCCTTTCCATCCCACCCTGCCTCATAGTTCATATATCCCTTTGGATAACCGCTGCCGGGTTGTGTCTCTACATTATTCCAGTACATATATTCTCTTCCTGCCCTGTTAGTCCACTGTGTCTTACATGCAGCAGTGCATGTCTGACAACCGAGGCACTTATTCAAGTCCATGACCATTGCAAGTTGTCTCATATATATCTCATTTTCACTTTGAGGTAAAAGCTTTTTCTGAGCGACTTTTAAATTTTCTTTTCGTTCCTTACACGAAAGTGATTAAAATCAGAGCGAAAAGAAAATTTACGGGAGCGAAGAAAAAGGCTTTTACCTCAATTTCTACATCTTCTCAATATCCACCGATGTCTCGCTTGTAATCTGATTCCCATCCCAGAATGGGTTAAAGCTCATGTGTCCATAATTCCCCACAATCTCAAGCGGAGTTATGACACCGGGGACGACATTGTTATAGCCCTTTCCATCTTTAAATTGCAAGTTCTCCCAGGCATGCTCTATCCAGATGGCATTTTGAGGTGTGCCTGAGTGCAGCTTTGCCATTACAAACATCTCCCCTACATCATTGAATACCCTTACCCTATCACCATCCCTTACCCCTTTATCAGCAGCAATCTTTGGGTTTATATAGATTGCAGGCTCACCCCTCTGGAGTCTTAAATGATATTTGTTCATCCTCCAGGTTGTATGGATGCCATAACGAGTATGAGGGGTATAATATGCAAAGGGATACCTTTTGGGTCTGACAGGCTCCCTCCCTGTAGGTGTTGCAAATCCTAATTTCATATAGAACTCCTCGTCTACATAAAACTGCTGTCTTCCAGAGGTTGTAAAATAGGGCTGCTTGAGCTGCACCTGAAACTCAAAGGGATAGAATGGTCTGTCAGGATATAACGGGCTTGTCTGTCCGGCAGCCCTGCCTGGGACAAGGAATCCTTTCTCTCTTGCCTTTTCTATCGTTGCTCCCTGTAAGGCTGGCATTCGGCCCATTACCCATTCCAGAACACCCTTATAATCCTTTATTTCCTTATCGCCTACTGTAATAAAATCTTCGTATAAAGTATCAAGATTTCTCGTTGTCTTCAGTTTTGGGTCATCTATCTTTCCTATACCTTTCCTCCTGGCTGCCTCCTGAATCTTCTTGCATAGGAGCATACATATCTCCCACTCAGACTTTACCTCGCCATGAAGCTTAAGCCCCGGAGGCGGCAACATGATATTTGCAAATCTCCCGTAACCGGGGTCTATCCTTACCTCATAACTTTCATAGTTTGTTACAGAGGGGAGAATTATATCTGATAGGGATGATGAGGAATCTATCCGATAGTTTACATTTACATAAAGGTCAACAGAATCGAGGATTGCCTTTTCAGTCTGTTTCTGGGCAGAGTCATGGGAAAAACGATTATCGTGGAATAAAAACATGAGCCTTGGCTTGCCAAAATAAGGGAATCCCTCCTCTTTAACTGCCTTATCTATCTGCCCTAATAGTCCCTTCTTATCAATCCCTGCCTTTGCCTTTAATTCCCCATCATCGTAATGAGAAAGGAAACTCCTCCACATCTCTCCATCCATCCACTCCCCAAGGAATCCTGAGCCAAAACGGGCTGGTTTTGGCGAGCCGAGCAAACCCAAATCTCCGAGTCCCCATTCATTATCTATGTCCAGTCCGCCCCTTCTCCCTGCATGACCTGTCAAAGCCAGCATTAATGCCGCTCCCCAGCATGTGAGCACACCCCAAAAATATTTATGCACCCGATACCCCTGCATTATTATTGCCTTCTTTGCCTTTGCAAATCTCCTCGCCTCATCATAGACTATGCCAGGGTTTATCCCAGTAAATTTTTGAGTATCTTCAGGAGGGAATTTCTCTACCTCTCTTTTTATCATTTCAAAGACTGTGGTAACTTCTATCTCCTCCCCATCTTTATTCTTAATCTTGAAAATTCCCTCTAAAGCAGGCTTTATATCCCCGAGCTCAAGGGTTAGCTCATTACTGCCAACACTCCCCCTGACCTTTACGATGCCTTCTTTATTCTCATCATAATAATAAAAGGTATTATCTTCTCCACCCTTCATCAAATCTGATTCTCTTAAAAATCTGCCATCTTTAACCTTAATCAAAAATGGAAGATTTGTCTGCTCTCTTATAAATTCCCTGTCATAGAGACCTTCCTTTATAATCGCATAACTCATTGACATTGCAAGAAAGCTGTCTGTGCCGGGATTTATCGGTATCCAGAGGCTGCTCTGTCTTGCCGTAGGATTATAATCGGGCGATATGGATACAACCCTCGATCCCCTGTATTTTCCCTCATAGATATAATGGGCATCGGGTATCCTTGTGACAGTAGGATTTATACCCCACAGGAGAAGGTAATCTGCCTCATACCACGCCTCAGATGTGCAGCCCACTGTAGAGATGCCATAGGCAATAGTTGCACCGGGGAACATATCTCCAACAGCACTTGCCACATTGAATCTGACAGCGCCAAGCAGAGAGCCAAAACGAAGTGCAGCAGACCTGCGCACAGGGGAGAGTATCCCTGTCCCTGCATGAACCATTATCTTTTCAAATTCCCCTTTACTTGCCATATCTACTACCTTCTCTGCTATCTCCTCCAATGCCTCATCCCAGCTTATCCTCTTCCATTTCCGCTCCCCCCTCGCACCAGCTCTCTTCATAGGATATAAGATGCGGTCCCCTTCATAAAGGGACTGTGAGTGAAGCGCACCCTTGTTACAGCCCCTCGGATTTGCATCGGGTATATCAGGGGCTATCTGGGGATAACCTGCTACCTGCTCCTCCCTTACAATACGCCCATCTTTTTCAAATGTCTGCCATGCACAGTTGCCTTTACAATTAACACAGTGTGGTGAATAACCTGTGCTGCTTCCCCTTGTTCCAACAAGTTCATTTTTATAAAGATCAAGGGTAAAGTCACTTACACTCCTTAACTCCTCAGGGACATATACCCCTTTTTCTGATTGGGTAAAGCAGGCAGGGTAAAGCATGGTAGCGGCCCCTGCCGCTGCACTTACTTTAATAAATTCTCTTCTGTTTATGTCCATAAAAAAATAGCTTTGAGCTTTTAGCTTTTAGCTTTTAGCTGTTAGCTTTTAGCTGTTAGCTTTTAGCTGTTAGCTTTTTACTATAAGCTATAAGCCATAAGCTATGTATTTAATCATTTGCCAGATTGAGTCTGAACTTCTCCTTAACCTCTCTTACAAGACGGTATCTGCCTATGAACATAATATTTGCCATTATCATTGCAACTAAAAAAAATGTCCCCCCCATTACAAAACTACCTATTGATAATGTGGGCCAGCCTGACATAAAGGCGCCTGTTGTGCATCCTCCACCAATGAGGGCGCCAAAAGTCATTAAGGCTCCACTGGTAAATACTGTGAAACCCCTGAGTCCTATATTGGAGCTGAATGCCTCCCGAAAAAGGGGTGTAACCTTCTCCTGACTGATTGTCCCTGCAAGATAGGAGCTTAACAATGCCCCTGGGAAGACCCCTAAAGATAACATGGCTCGCCATAGGGTGCTTTCATTCAATGAAGGGACACTCTGAAAGGAATAGCCAAAGATGGATGACAGATGCGCTCCCAGGGCAAGGAAACCACCGGCAAAGGAGAGATACTCCCCAATGGCAGTGCTGATAAATATCATTATTCCTGCAACCACCCCTGTTGAAAACCATCCCCATTCTCTTTGTAGAAGGTTTTTTCCTTTCTCAATATTGTCAAACTTCTTAGACGGGTCTATTAGTGATAAGAAGAAACTCATACCTATAAAAAGAAGTCCAAAGATAATAGCAAGATAACCGTAAGAAATATCAAAAAACATCGCCAGGGTAATAAACTTTGGCTCTCCTCCAAGGGCGCTGACTACAGGGAAGAGGATATCATACATAAAGACCCCTACAAAGACACCCACTACACCCACCCCTATCAATAACTTCCCTGATGAGAATCTTGCTGCACAGGTACCTGGACAGAGACCGGCAACACCCATACCAATCCCAAAAAGAATCCCTCCGATAATGTGACCAATGCCAAAATATCCATTAATCCGCGGAACTGTCCCAAGATTAAGCAAATCGGAGAGACCATATAAAATAGCCGCTACTGCAAGCCCTGTAAACATGAAATTCATTGCCTTAAAATCCCTCAACAGCAATGCCCCTATTATTCGGGAATATCTCACAAGCCCCCCTCTATGAAGCATGAAACCAAAGATTGCACCGATAATAAGCCCACTCAGTATCTTCATCTTAACCACCTCCTCCAGAACAAAAACCTAATTAGCCACGGAGACACAGAGGCACAGAGAAAGACAAAATCCAAATTTCAAATGTCACGACCCGCTTTGCGGGTGCCCCGGTCTAAAATCCAAAATCCAAAAAGGTTTTTTTTGATCTTTTGGGTTTTGAGCTTTGTTTGGCATTTGGATTTTGACATTTGAATTTGTTATCTCTGTGTCTCCGTGCCTCTGTGGCAAATTTTTTATAATTCCCCTGCATTTACAAATCAGCAGGGATGTTTTTCACATCCCCTATTGGCAAATCTGCCCTTGCCGACCACTCCTCCATCGAGCCACCATAGACCCTGACCTTTTCAAAACCAAGCATCTTCAACATCATAAATCCATAGGTTGACCTCCCTATACCCCAGTTACAGTAAGTAACAATCTCCTTATCTCTACTGATACGGTATTTATTGAGTATCCTCTGTAATTCCTCAGCCGACTTAACCGTAGAATCACCTGCAAGTTCAACCCATTCAATATTAATAGCATCAGGGATAGAACCTCCCCTCTTATTGCCAGCAGAATTGGTGCCAATATATTCGGCAAAGGTGCGCATATCAAGAATTGTTACATCCTTCTTTCTATCGAGCAGATAGCTCAATGTGGCAACCATTTCAGGTCTTGGTGTGGCTTTAAAATCAACCTTTTTAAGTGACTTTGTCTCTTGGGTTACAGGATGCCCTTCAGAAACCCATCTTTCATATCCACCCTTTAATATCTGCACATTATCGTGTCCATAATATTTAAGCAATGTCCAGATTATACTTGCATCTGGAAAGGTAACACTGTCATATACAATGACCCTGCTATTAACACCGATACCAGCCTCACCAAATACCTTTTCAGCCTTTTCAGCAGGAATGACAAAACCAGCACCCTTTTTATACTCAATATCTTCAGGTGTCCGAAAGAGAGTTTTAGGTATGTTCACGGCATTGGGTATATGAAATTTCTTGTATTTATCCTCTGACCGTGCATCAACTATTACCACATCAGGCTTATCGAGCAGCGAGGCGAGCTCCTCACTTTCAGCTAAATACCCGGGCAGGACTTTAACCTCTGTGGACTTATCCCCTATCTCTCCGGTTTTCTGACAACCAATTACGAGGGCAAAAATGATAAGGGTTACAGAAATTGGAAATTGAAAATTGGAAATTGGAAATTTCATAAGCATGCCTTTGACATCTTACCTCCTCCTTCCAGAGGTAAAAGGTCATTTACTATTATCTTATTCCCCTTTAGAATCCCCTTTATAGCCACCTGTTTTCCAAAACCTGAGCCGAATTTCCATTTAGGAATCTCATTGACTTTTAGATGGTATACAGTCCTCTTCCCAGTAAAAAGTATTAAAGACGATGGGTCATACCACTCTAAATAGCAGACAGGCGATTTCAAACACCTCTCCGTAGTAAGTGTGCCCTTTGCTATAATAATCTTATCTGCCTCCTCCCCCATTGTTACAGAGGAAAAGAACAATAAATATCCCATAAGAGAGAGAAGATATAAAAGATTTTTTATTTGCCCCTTCATTCCTTTCACCCCCTTCCTATGCAATCTTTATTTTTTTGGCCAACTTCTCATGCCTTGAGAGCTGCTCAAGGAGAACTTCCCGCATGATTTCAAATGCCTTTATCACTTTTGGGTTGGCAATACTGTAATAGATATTTACTCCCTCTCTCCTCGTATCCAGTATTCCGCTCTGCCTCATAAGTGATAGATGCTGCGACAGATTTGCCTGGGGTATCTCCATAAGGCTTGAAAGCTCGTTGACGGACTTTTCTCCATCACGAAGGAGGTCTATAATCTCCAATCTTTTTGGATTGCTGAATATACAGCAGATACCGGCATGCATCTCATAAATTCTCTTATCCATTCTCCCCTCCACAATTTTATTATATGCGAATAATCTAATATATTAATATAAAGATGTCAAGTGTTTTTT